>NZ_CBIFYV010000092.1:0-34472 GCF_966187215.1 Thermophilibacter sp. | reverse complement strand
GCCGTCTTGCAGGATCCCCAGCGGGTACTCATCGCGCGCAACTGCCAGGTTGTCGCGCGCACGCTGGGGGCCGCCTTGGCGCGCGCGACGGCGTCGGGCAGGCGGGCCGCCAGCTCGGCGCGGTAGAGCTCGTCGGGGTCGGTGCCGGCCGGCAGCTCCGCGAGCGCGCCCCAGAGCGGGACGAGGCCGTCCGCGGGCTCGCGCGCGGCGGCGGTCTGGGCGCGGCGGCGCACGCGCTCGCGCAGCCAGGCCTCGTGCGCGTCGAGGAAGCGCTGCGCCTCGGCGAGCGGGCAGCGCGCGGGGATCGAGAGGTGCGCGCTGCCGTCGGCGCGCACACGCAGGTTGAGGCGGCGGACGCGCTTGCGCTCCACGGTCACGGTGAGGTCGGGCGCGCCGCCGGCGCAGAGGGTTCGGGTTGCGGGGCTTCTCGTCATGCGCGTAAGTGTAGCGCGCCTGCGGTCTCGGAGCCCACGTGAGGAAAACCTTAGCCGCGGGTAAGCCCGACCGATGGCGCGCCCGCCCGGCGAGAGGGACCATGGCGTCGTCACGCATCCGCCGAAGGGAGCCCCTATGCCGCTCTTCGTCCGTCTCGCGCTCCCCAACGTGTCCCGCGGGGCGCGCGACCACGCCGTCTACCTCGTCACGCTCGCCTGCGCCACCTGCTTGCTCTACGCGTTCAACGCCTCGGGCGACTACCTGCTCGCCATGCCGCTCACGGCCGACCAGCTGACCGTCATCCACAAGGCGCGCGACGTGACCGGGGCGTTCTCGGTGTTCGTGGTGCTCGTCTTCGTGGTGCTCGCGGCCTACGCCAACCGCTTCGTGGTGCGCCGGCGCTCGCGCGAGTTCGCGATCTACGGCCTTCTGGGCATGAGGGCGCCCGCGGTCGCCGCCGTGCTCGCGGCCGAGGGCGCGCTCGGCGGGGCCGCCGCGCTGGTGGCGGGCGTGGCGCTGGGCGTGGCGGCCTCGCCGGCCTCGGGCGCGGTCGCGGCGTTCGTCTTTGGGACGCCGTGGCGGCTCGCGTGGTCCTTCTCGGCGTCAGCGGCCCTTGCGACCTGCGGCTGGTTTGTCGTCATAGAGCTGGTGGCGCTCGCGCTCTCGGCCGTTGACGTGGTCCGCCGCCCGCTCGTGGAGCTCGTGGCGCGCGAGCGGGCGCCGGAGCGGCTCATCCTGACCGGTCGCGGCGTGACGCGCGCCCAGGCCCTTCTCGCCGCGGCGCTTCTCGCCGTGGTGTGGGGCTCGTGCGTGGTGCAGCCGGGGCTCTTCGTGCTGGCCATCCTGCCGATGGGCTGGGCCGCCTACGTGGCAACCTCGCTCGTGCTTCGCCTGGTGGCCGCCGGTGTCCCGGCCGCCCTGCGCAGACGGCCGCGCTACTGGCGCGGGCTCACCGCGTTCACGACCCGCCAGCTCGAGGCACGCGTCTCCACGGGGTGCCAGACGCTCTCGTGCGCGTGCGTGCTCGTGGCGTGCGCGGCGTGCATGATCTGCGCCGGGCTCGCGTTCTCGGTGGGGCAGCGCGCGAGCGGGGCCGTCGACCCGGCTGCGCTCGCCGAGGCCACGCTCGCGCCGATTGGCTACGTGGGCATCTTCTACGGCGAGGCGTTCCTCGTGGCCGCGGCGGCGGTGCTCGCCCTGCAGCAGGCGGGCCAGGCCGACGACGCCCGACGCGCCTACGCGACCCTCCTTGACCTGGGTGCCGAGCCGCGCGAGGCCTGCGGCGCCCTGCGCGTCCAGGTGGCGGCGGCCTTCGCGCTGCCCTCGGCGATGGCGCTCGTCCACGACCTCGCGGGGCTCACGCTCGTGCGCACGCTCACGCTGGGCGTGCCCGACGACGCCTTTGCCGCCATCGCGGTCGGGGCGGTCGCCGTGACGCTCGCGCTGCTCGCCGCGTTCGGGGTCGTGTGCGCCCGCGCCTGCGAGCGCGCCGCGGGCGTCGCTGCGCTCAGCCGCGCCGAGCGAGCTTGACCGCCGTGCCCGAGCAGCAGGTCATGACCATGCCCTCGAAGGTCTCGTAGCCGATGCTGGCGCCCACCACGGCGTCGGCGCCCAGTGCGCCCGCGCGGGCCTCCATCTCGGCGAGGACCTCCTCGCGGGCTCGCTGCAGCTCCTCCTCGTAGCCTGCCGAGCGGCCTCCGAAGACGTTGCGCAGACCGGCGCCGATGTCCTTGAACATGTTGATGCCGCTCACGGCCTCGCCCGTGACGATGCCCAGGTAGGCGGTGATCTCGAGTCCCTCCACAGAGTTGGTGGTCGTGACGATCATGGTCGGTCTCCTCTCGTTTTGCCCTCGGCGGTTCGCGGCGGTCCTTGCGCGCGGGTCCGTTGGGCCGCGTAACCGTCGTTCCTTACAAGTTGGGCGGTTTTTTCGGGGGTGCTCGAGTAGCACGTGAATTGCCGTCCATAAAGGTGCAGGTAGAGAAATGGGACCTTGGCGGCAGTACTTGAGGAGCCCCCTTAAAATCGCCCAACTTGTGAACCGGCGCCCTCGGAAGCGCTATTCCGCTCCGTCGAGCCGTGCCTCAAGCGTAACGGTCAGGACGTCGCCGTCGAGGCGCGCCGCGAGCCCCATCCCCTGGGCGGCGGCCAGGCGGGCGGAAACGGCGAGCCCCAGGCCGCTGCCGGCCGTCGAGCGCGAGGCGTCGCCCTGGTAGAAGCGCTCGAAGAGCCGGTTGGCGTCGAGGGCGCCCGGGTCGGCCACGGGGTTCGAGAAGCCCACGGCCACGCGACCGGCGCCGGCCGGTCGCGCCGTCACCGAGAGCGGTCCCGCACCGTGGCGCAGCGCGTTGGCCACGAGGTTCTCCACGATGCGCGCGAGCGCCTCGGCGTCGGCCTCCACCACGGGCGCGGGATCGCCCAGCTCGAGCGTCGGCTCCCAGCCGCGCGCCTCGAACTCGGGGAAATGGCCCAGAAGCGCCGCCTCCACCACCGGGCGCAGCGCCACCGGCCCCAGCTCGAGCGGGGCGTCCGGGTCGGCTGCGCGGGCGTACGAGAAGAGCTCGTCGAGCAGGCCGCTCATCGCGGCGAGCCGCGCGTCGGCGGCGGCGAGCTCGCCATCCTTGCGCGCGGCGTCGGCCTCCTCGCGCGCGAGCTGCAGGTAGCCGCGGGCGCCCGTGAGCGGCGTGCGCACGTCGTGGGAGAGCGCCGAGAGCCCGCGCGAGAACTCGTCCGCGGCCCGCAGCGCCGCCACGCGCTCGGTCGCCGCGGCGTCGAGCTCGGCGTTCACGGCGTCCACCAGGCCCGCCACGCCCGGCAGCCAGCTCGCGCTCGTGAGGCGGGCGTTGCTCGCGCGGTCCCGCCCGCCCAGGAAGCGGCCCGCCCGCGAGAGCTCGAGCAGGTAGCCGGCGCCCGTGGCAGCGGCCCCGAGCCCGATCCCCAGAGCGAGCATCGCCACCAGCATCGACGCGTCCACCATGGTCGGCCCTCCCAACATACCGAGAAGCCCCTCAATCGTAGCGCCGCCCACGAGCCAGTCGAGCAGCGCGGTGACCCACGCGCGCACGGGCTCCGCGAGCTCGGCGCCCGTCACGCGCGGTCACGCCTCGGGCCGAGCAGGGCGCAGGCGGCGATCGACGCCGCCACCCACAGCGCGCTGACGATCGGCCCGAGCTCCGGTGCCGCCCAGCCCGCCGCCCGTCCCGTCGCGAGGTAGACGGCGCTCGGCAGCCAGCGCGCGAGCTCGGTGAGCGCGGGCGCCAGGGGCTCCAGCACGCGCAGGATGCCGCCCGAGGAGTGCGCGAGGCCCACCAGCAGCATCGGCAGCGCGCCCATGGAGACGAGCAGGCAGACGAGGTAGCAGCCGACCGTCGGCAGGGGCGTCCACGCGGCGAGCACGCACACGGCGCAGAGCGCCCACGTGGCGAGCCAGATCCTCCCGAGCCAGCCGAGCGCCGCGAGTGGGTCCTCGGCGCCGATCGGCAGGCCGCAGGCCAGGGCGGGCGCGAGCGAGGCGAGCGCGCCCGCCGCCACGAGCACCGCCGAGACGATGCCGGCGAGCACGACCTTCTCGGCGAGGCACGCGCCGCGGTCCGCGCGGCCGGCGAGCAGCGTGCGCGCGAACCCGTGGTCCAGGTCGGCGCGCACCACCATCACGCAGGTGACGGTGGCGACGAGGGCGAGCACGCCGCCGCCCGCGAACGACTCGGACCAGAGCGCCGTGGGCGAGGCGAGCACGGCGGCCGCGGTCGTCGAGGACGCGAGCGCGTCGTAGGCCCGCGTGCCCAGCACGCACATGAGTGTGACCTCCAGGGCCGAGAAGACCGCCATGCACGCGAGCGGGACCCACAGCCACCCGCGCCCGCGCGCCGGGCCCACGGCCCGCCAGAGGTCGGAGCGTAGCAGCGCCATCATGCGACATCCCTCCTCGACACCAGGAGCGCGTCAGCCGCCGTGGCGAGAAGCGCGAGCGGCAGGCACACCACGAGCGCACGGACGGCCGGCGCCACGCCGACGCCGCCCTCGGCCGCAAGCATCGCGGCCGCCCCGGCGCCGAGCGGGGACATGATGCCCGTGGGCAGCCACGGCGCGATCGCGGAGCCGAGGCCGGGCAGCTGGCCGCCGGCGAGAAACCACACCATCTCGACGCCCGCGACGAGACCTCCCTCGAGCAGGCCCGTCGAGGCCAGCGCCGCGAAGGTCAGCGTCGCGGCGCGGTTGCGGGTGAGGTGCCCCACGGTCACGGTCAACGTGGCGTAGGCGCAGCATCCGAGCCACGCGGCGCCGAGGTAGGCCGCGAGCTCCCCGGGCGCCTCGACGCGAGCCACGGGCCCCGAGGCAAACCGCGAGAGCGCGCCCAGGCCAAAGGCCACGAGCAGAAACGCGGCCGAGAAGAGCGCCGCGAACAGGCACTTCTCGGCAAACCACAGGCGCCGTCCCGCGCGGGCGGAGAGGACCGTGCGGTCGAAGCCGGAGTCGGCGTCGGCGCAGGCGAGGTTCGCGACCACGAGCGAGGTGACGATCTGCACGCCGCCGATCACGCCGCTCGAGGTGAGGCCGTCCAGGGCGCCCGCGTGGCGGACGAGGGCGTAGCTCGCGTCGCTCAGCGCGATCATCCCCAGCACCACCCAGAGCCAGCGGCTGCGCAGCGCGCGGTACGCGTCCGAGCGGAGAAGCGCCGTCATCGCGCCTCACCGCCCCGCTCGCCGGCGTCCATGAGCTCGACGAAGTACTCCTCGATGTCGCGCTCCTGCTGGGAGAGCTCGCGGACCTCGATGCCGGCCGCGAAGCACGCCGCGCTCACGGCGTCGAGCGAGGAGCCCGTCACCACGAGCGCACCGTCCGGCTCCGCGCGGAACGAGGCGGTGGGGAGTGCCTGCTCGAGCAGGGCGAGCGCGCGTTCCGGGCCGGCCGCGCGCAGGCGCACGGAGCTGCTGCAGCGCTCGTGGAGCTCCTCGTCGGTGAACTCGGCCGTGAGCCGCCCCGCCGAGATCACGCCGAAGCGCGTGGACAGGCGGTCGAGCTGGTCGAGCACGTGGCTGGAGATCATGATCGTGACGCCGCGCTCGTGGTTGAGGCGCACGAGCGCGAGCCGCATCGCACGCGTGGCCTCGGGATCGAGCCCGTTGAACGGCTCGTCGAGCAGCAGCAGGTCGGGGCTGCCCACGAGCGCGAGCGCCAGGCCCAGCCGCTGCCGCATGCCGAGCGAGAAGCCCTTGACGCGCTTCGGGCCCGTCTCGGAGAGCCCCACGAGGGCGAGAAGGTCGTCGGCCACGTCGCCCGCGTGGCGCAGGCCGAGCGCGAGCGCCTTGGCCACGAGGTTGTCGCGCGCCGAGAGCGACGGCAGCACGCCGGGGCCGTCGATCAGGGCCCCGATGCGCGAGAGGCCCTGGGGCGTGGCGCCGCCGCGCTCCGGGTCGCCGAAGAGGACGACCTCGCCGGCGGTGGGGCGCGCCAGGCCCGCCACCAGCTTCATCGCGGTCGACTTGCCCGCGCCGTTCTTGCCGACGAACCCGTAGATGTCGCCGGCGGCGACGGTCAGGTCCAGGTTGTCCACGGCGAGCCTGCGCCGATAGCGCTTGGTGAGGCCGTGCGTCTCTATGACGTTCACGTCTGCTCCTTTCCCGAGGGTGACCCCATGGTGGCGCGCCGCCCTTCAGAAAGCGTGAGCCAAGTCTTAAGAAAGTTTGAGGGTGCGCGGGTTTCTCGCCCGCGGGTCCCTCGCCTGCGTCCTTCTCGCTGCCCGTGTTCCCCGCCCGACATCGCGCCCCTCTCGCCCACAACCCGCAAAAAATGATTTCATATTCATATAATCGCAGGATTAAGGTTTGTGGATGTCAGAATTTGCGGGTTAATCGTGGGCAAGCGCGGCGGAGGCCCGCCCGTCACGCCAGCTTGAAGCCCATGCCCCAGACCGTGCGGACGTAGCCGTCGGTGCCGCTCGCGCGCAGCTTGGCGCGGATGTTGGAGACGTGGACGGCCACCACGGAGTCGTCGCCGGCAAACGGCTCGCCCCAGGCCAGCTCGAAGAGCTCGGTCTTGGTGAAGACCTTGTTGGGACGGCGCGCGAGCAGCTCGAGGATGTTGAACTCGATGCGCGTGAGCGCCACGGGACCGCCCGGCTCGCCGTTCTCGCCCGGGAGCACGTCGAGCGTGCGCGCCTCGGGGTCGAGCTCCCAGCGGCGGTGGCGCAGCGTGCCCGCGCCCTTCTCGCCGCCCGCCGGCGCGCCGCGGTGGCGCAGCTGCACCTCCACGCGCGCGGCCAGCTCGTCGAGGTCGAAGGGCTTGGTGAGGTAGTCGTCGGCGCCCAGGCGCAGCAGCGCCACGCGGTCGGCCGCCGTGTCGCGCGCCGAGATCACCACCACCGGGGTCGCCTCGTCGCGCCCGCGGATGAGCCCCACGAGCTCCTCGCCCGTCGCGCCCGGCAGCATCAGGTCGCAGACCACCACGTCAAAGGCAGCGTCCGGCCGCTCCAGCACGAGGCACGCCTCCGAGCCTGAGAACGCCTGCGTGACGTCGTAGCCGGCGCGCGTGAGACGCGTGGTCACCACGTCGTTGATCGCCGCGTCGTCCTCGATGACCAGTATGCGCGCCATGTGTTCCCTTCCGATACAGGATCGCCCTGAGCCCCTTCACTCTCCCATTCTGACAGGACCGAGCGGTTGGAGCCAACGTACTCCCGGCGGTCAGCCGGCGTCTCCGACGCTCCCGCTACGTTGCCCCGACGGTCCTCTGACGTCCGCTCGTGCCGCGCGGAGCGAATCCTGTGCAAAACCTTCGCCCGTTACACATAATCGCGCGGCGCCGTGCAATACCCCGTTTTCTTACACGGACTTTTAGGCTCCCTCAGAGTAGCGGTGCTGTGATAAAAGTAATGATTAACTTACCTACCTGCGAAAACGTATCGAGAAAACCGGACCGGGTGAATCCTCCTACCCGGCAGACTCCCCAAATGCCGTGTAAGAAAAGGCTGTATTGCACAAAGCTGCAGAATTATGTGTAACGGACAGGACTATTGCACACCCAGACGGGCCACGGGAGCCTCCGAGAGGGGATTGCACACCGCGGACCCGAAATAACGCGCGGCGCCCGGAGATCGAGCAGCGGATTTCTCTCATCGTGCACACGTGACGGGAATGCGGACGCGGCGCAACCTTCGTCCCGGAGCCGCTACGCCCGCCGTCGCTTTCAGCGCTCTGGAGCGCGCGCGAAGCGCGGCCGTGTCGCGCTCGCAACGCGCGCGAACGGGTACTCTAGACAGGTTAGCCGCACGTTCCCGGAGGACCCGCCCATGCTCGAGCTCAAGGACATCTGCAAGCGCTACGTCACGACCGGCTTCACGCAGGTCGCGCTCGACCACGTCTCCGTGGCCTTCCGCGACAGCGAGTTCGTGGCCGTGCTGGGCCCGTCGGGCTCCGGCAAGACCACGATGCTCAACGTCATCGGCGGGCTGGACCACTTCGACGACGGCGACCTCGTGATCGACGGCATCTCCACCAAGGAGTACCGCGACCGCGACTGGGACGCCTACCGCAACAACCGCATTGGCTTCGTCTTCCAGAGCTACAACCTGATCCCGCACCAGACGATCCTGGCCAACGTGGAGCTGGCGCTCACGCTCTCGGGCGTGGGTCGCGCCGAGCGCCGTCGCCGCGCGCTGGACGCCCTGGCGCGCGTGGGCCTGGCCGACCACGTCAACAAGCGCCCGAGCCAGCTCTCGGGCGGGCAGATGCAGCGCGTGGCCATCGCGCGCGCCCTCATCAACGACCCCGAGATCCTGCTCGCCGACGAGCCCACCGGCGCGCTCGACTCGACCACGTCCGTGCAGGTCATGGACCTGCTCAAGGAGGTCGCGCAGGACCGGCTGGTCATCATGGTCACGCACAACCCCGAGCTCGCGCACCAGTACGCCACCCGCATCGTGGAGATCGCGGACGGCCGCGTCACGCGCGACTCCGACCCGTTCGACCCGGCCGCGGCCCCGCGCCGCGAGGCCAAGCCGGCCCGCCGCACCTCGATGAGCTTCCTCACGGCGCTGGGCCTCTCGTTCAACAACCTCATGACCAAGAAGGGCCGCACCATCATGACGGCCTTCGCCGGCTCGATCGGCATCATCGGCATCGCCGCGATCCTGGCGCTGGCCAACGGCGTCAACGGCTACATCGCGCGCGTGGAGGAGGACACGCTCTCCAGCTACCCGCTCTCCATCACGCGCCAGAGCTACGACCTCGCGAGCATGCTCACCGACGACGCGGGCGGCTCCGAGGGCGGCGACGGCGCCACGGCGCAGGACGCGGGCGGCGAGAAGGACCAGCCGTCCGGCTCCGACACGATCCCCGAGGTCATGATGCTCACGGACATGTTCGCCACCGTGGGCACCAACGACCTCTCGGGCCTCAAGTCCTACCTCGAGTCGGACGAGGCGGGCATCGAGCCCTACGTCAACGCGATCCAGTACGACTACGGCCTCACGCCGCTCGTCTACGAGGCCGACACCACCGACGGCGTCACCCAGCTCAGCCCCAACGCGCTCTCCACCACCATGACCGGCGGCGCCTCGGGCTCGGTCACGGCCGGCATGAGCGGGGGCGGGATGTCGGTCTTCAACGAGATGATCGACGACCAGGACCTTCTCGACTCCCAGTACGACGTCGTGGCCGGCCGTTGGGCCACCGCGCCCGACGAGTGCGTGCTCGTCCTCACGAAGTCCGGCAAGATCAGCGACTACACGCTCTACGGCATCGGCGTGCTCGATCCCGACGACCTCACGCAGATGGTCTCGTCCACGATGAGCGGCACGGCCGGCGAGACGGACCTCGGCGAGCAGGACGTGGACTTCACCTACGACGACGCGCTCGCGCTCGACTTCAAGGTGCTGAGCCCCGTGGACACCTACCGCGCCAACGCCGAGACGGGCGGCTGGACGAGCATGTCCGATGACGACACCTTCATGCGCGACGCCGTGGACAATGGCCTTGACCTGCACGTTGTTGGCGTCGTGCGCCCCAACGAGAGCACCGACGCCAAGGCGCTCTCGGCCGGCATCGCCTACACGCACGGCCTCACCGAGGAGCTCATGGCGCGCGCCGCCGACTCGCAGATCGTGCAGCAGCAGCTGGCTGATCCCGACGTGGACGTCTTTACCGGCCAGAGCTTCGCCGACCTGCAGGAGCAGGCGCGTCAGGGCGTGGACCTCGGCAGCCTCTTCTCGGTGGACGAGAACGCCCTGCGTTCGGCCTTCTCGTTCGACACGAGCGCGCTCTCCGGCGCCCTCGACCCGTCGGCGCTCGACCTGTCCGGGCTCAGCGTGGACCTCTCGGGCGTCGCGGACCAGATCGACGTCGACGCGCTCGTCGCGGGCGTCCCCGCGCCGGACCTCTCGGCGATCCTCGACGACACCCTGGCGGACCCGCCGCTCGACGCGACGCAGCTCGAGCAGGTGGGCCAGGCGACGAACCAGCTGCTGAGCGGCTTCGTCACGTGGATGGCGGAGAGCGGGCGGCTCGCCGGGATCAGCCCCGACGACCCCGCCCTCGCGCAGACGCTCGCCCAGGCCTTCTCCGAGTACCTCGCCACCGAGGGGGCCCAGGGGCTTCTCGCCCAGATCGAGGCCGTCGCCGGCCCGGCCGTCTCGGAGCGCGCGCAGCAGATCCTGACCGACTACGTGGCGCAGGACCTCGCGCCGTACCTCCAGTCCTTCATGCAGCGGATGTCGTCGCAGGTCTCCGCTGCCGTCTCGACGCAGCTCCAGGCGGCGATGACGCAGGTGCTCTCGCGATACGCCGACCAGGTCGCGGGCGGCCTCTCCCAGCTGCAGAGCGCCTTCCACGTGGACGCCCAGGCGCTGGCCGGAGCCGTCCACTTCAACATGGACGCCGAGGACCTCGCCTCGCTCATGGAGAGCTACGCCAACGCGAGCCAGCTCACCTATGACAACAACCTCTCCACCCTGGGCTACGCCACGCCCGACGACCCGGCCGCGATCATGATCTACCCCAAGGACTTCGAGGCCAAGGAGCAGGTCCTCGGCATCATCGACGCCTACAACGACGCCCAGCGCGCCGCGGGCAACGACGAGGGCGTCATCACCTACACCGACTACATGGGCATCATCATGGGCAGCGTCACCGACATCGTGAACATGATCTCGATGGTGCTCATCGCGTTCGTGAGCATCTCGCTGGTGGTGAGCTCCATCATGATCGGCATCATCACCTACATCAGCGTGCTCGAGCGCAAGAAGGAGATCGGCATCCTGCGCGCCATCGGCGCGTCCAAGGGCAACGTCGCGAGCGTCTTCAACGCCGAGACCTTCATCGAGGGCCTGATCTCGGGCGTCTTCGCGATCGCCGTGGTGGTGGGCGTGTCGATCCCGGTCAACGCGTTCGTGGCGCAGACCTTCGCCGTGGACAACATCATGAGCCTGCCGTGGACCTCGGCGGCGGTGCTCGTGTGCATCTCGGTGGCCCTCACGCTCATCGCCGGCCTCATCCCGAGCTCCGCCGCGTCCCGGCGCGACCCCGTGGAGGCCCTGAGGAGCGAGTGACGTGAGCGCCTTCGCACAGGCGGTCGTCCGCAGCGTCCGGGGCTCGCTCGGGCGCTTCCTCGCGATCATGGGCATCGCGGCGCTGGGCTGCGGCTTCTTCGCGGGCCTGCGGATGGAGGGCCCGGACATGCGCGCCGCCGCTGACGCCTGGTACGACCGCACGGGCCTGTGCGACCTGCGCGTGGTCTCCACGCAGGGGCTGGGCGAGAAGGACCTGGGGCGGCTGGCCGCCGTGGACGGGGTCGCCGCCGTGAGCGGCGTGACCTCGGTCGACGCGATGGTGCGCGTGGGCGGCGGCGAGCAGGTGGCCGCGCGCGTGCAGACGCTGCCGACGGCCTACGAGACGGGCGGCGAGCCCGCGCTGGACCGCCTCGACCTCGTGGACGGCCGCTGGCCGGACGCGCCGGGGGAGTGTGTGGCCTCGGCGGACAACCCGACGCTGGAGGTCGGGGTCGGCGACGCGATCGAGGTGCTCTCGGAGTCCGGGGATCAGGGCCTTCTCGCCGCGCACGAGCTCACGGTGGTGGGGCTCGTGAGCTCGTCGGCCTACCCGTACACGGTGAGCTTTGGGTCCACGACGCTCGCCTCGGGCCAGGTCGACCAGTACCTCTACGTGGCGGACGGCACCTTCGCTGCGGACGCGCCGTACACCGAGGCGCGCCTCGCGGTGGCGGGCGCGGCGGACGAGCAGAGCGGCGGCGAGAGGTACCAGCAGGTCGTGGGGGACGTGCGCGCCGCGATCGAGGGGCACGCGGACGAGCTGGCGGAGGCGCGGCTTGCTGACGTGCGCGCCGACGCCCAGGCCGAGGTGGACGACGCGCGGGCCGACTACGAGGCCGAGCGCGCGGACGCCGAGGCGCGGCTCGCCGAGACGGCGTCCGAGCTCGACGCGGCCGCGGACCAGATCGCGGTGGGGCAGGCACGCGTGGACGCGGGTGCCGCGGCGCTCGCGCGGGCGCGGACGGAGCTGGGGGCGCGGCGCGCGGACGCGGAGACGGAGCTGACGGCCGCGCAGGGGCGGCTCGACCAGGCGCAGGCCCAGGTGGACGCGTCGGTGGCGCAGCTCGATGCGTCGGCGGCGGACGCCGAGGCGGCCCGCGCCGCCTGCGAGCAGGGGACGACGGCCCTTCTCGCCCAGCTGGCCGCTCAGGGCGTCGCGGCGAACGACCTCGCCGGCGCGCGCTCGGGCATCGAGACGGCCCTCGACGCGCTACCTGAGGACGACCCCACGACGACGGCGCTCTCCGCTGCCCTCGAGCAGGTGGCGCAGCTCGAGGCCGCGCGCGACGCCGCGGACGCCTACGACGCGGGCCGCGCGCAGGCGGCGGAGGCCCAGGCGCAGGTGGACGCCGGTCGCGCGGAGCTCGCGCAGCGGCGGGCGGACTCCGAGGCGCAGCTCGCGGCCGCGCAGGGCGAGATCGATGGGCAGGCGGCACAGCTCGACGCAGCCGCGGCCGAGCTCGCCGACGCCCGCGCGAGCTACGAGAGCGGGCGGGCCGCCTACGAGGACGCCTGCGCCGAGGCCGACGCACGGCTCGCCGACGCCGCCGCGCGGATCGACGACGCGCAGGCCGAGGTGGACGCGCTCGAGCCCGGCGAGCTCTACGTGCTCGACCGCGCGCAGAGCGAGGGCGCGGCCACCTACCAGGCAGACTCCGAGCGCATGGACACCATCGCCACGGTGTTCCCGCTCGTGTTCTTCCTGGTGGCGGCGCTCGTCTCGCTCACCACGATGACGCGCATGGTGGACGACGAGCGCACGCAGATCGGCCTCTACAAGGCGCTCGGCTACTCCACGGCACGCATTGCGGGACGCTACCTCGCCTACGCCGCGCTCGCCTCCGCGACCGGCGCGGCGCTCGGCATCGCGGCGCTCGCGCAGGTGCTGCCCTCCGTGATCATGTCCGCCTATGGCATCATCTACGCCGTGCCGCGCCTCGCGCTCCCGCTGCCGGTGGATCCGGCGGTGGCGCTCACGTCGGGCGGACTGGGCGTGGGCGTGACGCTGGCGGCCACGTGGGCGGCCGTGGTCGCTGCCCTGCGCGAGACGTCCGCGGCCCTCATGCAGCCGCGCGCGCCCAAGGCGGGCCGGCGCATCCTGCTCGAGCGGGTGCGACCGCTCTGGCGACGCCTGTCCTTCTCGTGGAAGGTCACCTGCCGAAACCTGTTCCGCTACAAGAAGCGCCTGCTCATGACCGTCACCGGCGTGGCCGGCTGCGCGGCGCTGCTGCTCGTGGGCTTTGGGCTGCACGACGCGATCTGGGACATCCTGGACCGGCAGTTCGGGCCCATCGCGCACTACGACACCACCGTGAGCCTGGGCGCCGACGCCACCGCTGTGGACGCGGACGAGGCCTGCGGGCTCATCGAGGCGTCCGGCGGCGACGTGCTCGCGCGCGTGCAGGTGGCCAACGCCCAGGTCTCCGCCGGGGACGCCGGCTCGGCGCTCGCCGTGCAGCTCGTGGTCCCGCAGGACGCGGACGCGCTGGACGACGCGGTGAGCCTGCGCGAGCGCGTCTCGCAGGAGGAGGTGGCGCTGCCCCCGGACGGCCTGGTCCTTGCCGAGAAGATCGCGGATCGGCTCGGCGTGGGCGTGGGCGACGCGGTCACGCTCTACGGCCAGGACGCCGTGGGCAACGTGGTGGGGGAGGGGCGCGCGCTCACGGTGACGGGCGTGTGCGAGAACTACGTGGGCAGCGTCGCCTATGTGGGCGCGGAGGCGTGGGCCGAGCTCGCCGCGGCGGGGGTGACCGACGAGGCCGCGCCGGTCTTCTCGACCATCTACGCGGACACGGCCGGCGCCTCCCGCGACGCCCTGACCGACGAGCTCGAGGCGGACCCGTCCGTTCAGACCGTGGCCTTCACCGACGACGCTGTGCAGAGCTACCGCACGATGCTCTCGGCCGTGGACCTGATCGTGGTGGTGCTCATCGTGAGCGCGGCGGCGCTGGCGTTCATCGTGCTCTACAACCTCACCAACATCAACATCGTGGAGCGGGTGCGCGAGATAGCCTCGCTCAAGGTGCTGGGATTCCGTCGCGGCGAGGTGCACGCCTACGTCTTTCGCGAGGTCGCGCTGATCTCGGCGCTCGGGGCTGCGGTGGGGATGGTGCTGGGGACGTGGCTCGAGGGCTACGTCATACAAACCGCCGAGGTGGACGTCGTCATGTTCGGGCGGCAGATCCACCCGCTGAGCTACGCGGCGGCGCTCGCGCTGACGATGGCGTTCTCGGGGCTCGTGATGCTGGCCATGCGCCGGCGCCTCGACCGCGTGGACATGGTCGAGAGCCTCAAGTCGGTGGAGTAGCGGGGCTGCGCGCGCCCGATGCCGCCTCCAACTCACAAGTTGGGCGGTTTTTTGACGGGTGCTCCAAGTAGTCGCAATGAAGACGTGCGAGAAAGACCAGTTCAGAGGCATAGGTCATTTCGCGGCTACTTGAGGCCTCTCCGAAAAACCGCCCAACTTGTGAGTTGGGTGGCGCCGCGCATCCGAATTAGGGACCATGCGCCTCGCATCTCTGAGCTAGGCGCTCGCGGCCCGTCTTGGCCGCCCCGCGCGCGGGCGCTCGGCGAGACGGGCGCGTACGGAGTCGAGGGTGACGTAGGTGTTGCGCCCCTCGCGCCAGCCCTCCAGCACGTGCGCCCCGAGCATCTGGGACACTCTGCCCTGCGTGACGCCGAGCAGACGGGCCGCCTCGGTGGCCGAGACGCGCTCGATGGTCTCCCGTCCGGCCGTGACGGCAAAGACCATGTTCGTGCCGCCGTGTCGCGGCGCGTTGCCAAAGGTCGCGCGCGGCAGGGGAGCGCCGTGCAGCTCGCAGCTCTCTATGGTCAGCTTGAGCCAGTCCGCGACCATGAGGCAGAGGTCCTCGAAGCTGTCCCCCTGCGTGCCGCCCTCAAGGTCGTAGGGGATGGCGACGTAGCCTCCCTCTGCGGGAACGATCTCGAACTCATAGACGCCGGTCTGCATGCCGCTCACCTCCGGGGTGCGATTCCCGCCTGCCTGAGCATGAGGCGGAAGGTCAGGTCCTTGATCTCTGCGTGACGGGGAACAACGGCCTGCCGGCCGTCAGGGTGAACAAGCTTCTCGTGCCACGTCCCGCCTGCCGATGTGAATCCGTAGGCCGTGAGCACCCTGATGACGTCCCTCCTCTTGGTCATGTGCGCTCCTTAATTATAAAGTGACATTAGAAATAGTTGCCCCGAATGGATCGACTGCGACGCATGCTAGCCAAATCGCCGGCGCGCTGACTGACCGCTGTCTTCCCGGCATCTTCATGCCGAGTTCAGCGAGGGCGCGCATGGCTACCGCCGCCATTTTTGCTCGGTGGGCGGGCGTCTTGAAGCGACGGGCGGTTGCAGCTGCAAAGCCGATGTCACCGCGCGGTCGAATTGGTGACGCGTAGGGGTAGAGACAGTTCCCTTGTGGCAATGACATGGCATCCGGTGCCGTCGCCTTGCGAATGATTGGTATCAGGCCCCAACTCTATAGGTATAATATCCGTAAAATAATTACGGATGCGTGGAAGACAGGGGGTTGAGAGCCAATGCTCAAGCGGTTCTCTGTTCGGGGATTCCGAACCTTCGAAAAGGAAGTGACGCTCGACCTCTCAAGGACCCGCGACTACAAGTTCAACGAGCAGGACGTCCGCAATGGCATCGTGAACAATGGCCTTGTCATCGGGCGCAACGCATCCGGCAAGTCCAATCTGGCGCGAGCGATTTCTGACGTCAGCGATGTCTTCTATCGGATGAGATGGGGATCTGACGTTGCCGAGGACGAGCTCTTTCTCAACGCGGACGGTGACTCTGATTTTGCGAGTTTCAAATATGTTTTTCAGTTTGGCGAGCGGGAGGTCACCTATCAATATGACCGGATGCAGGACGGTGCGTTTTGTCACGAGACGCTCCTGCTAGGCGATGACCTGGTATTCGACTTTGACAACGCAGTCCCAAGACTGAACGGCGGCGACTTGTCGTTGGTGGGCGCCCAGGATGTCAACTGGGAGTACAACGATGCCTATCTCTGTCTGCTCTCATACATTATCAATACGATACCTGCGGACAGGCTCGGTGTTCTGGGTGAGCTAAGCCGCTTTGTTGGATCGATTTTGGTTTACGACCTTAATAGATCGAGGATGGACAATTTCGAAAGCTCCGTCCGGCGCATTGTCCAGCAGGGAAAGACCGAGGAATTCGAGTCGTTCCTTCGCCGTTTTGGAGTCGACGAGCACCTGGTGGAGAGTGCTGGTGCTGATGGAAGAAGGTCAATCTACAGCAAGCATGCGCAGCGCCTCATTCCTTTTGCGGATGCCTGTTCGAGCGGGACTCGCATGCTCCTGCGCCTCTTTTCAAGATACGTGCTGAGTCCGCAGAAGTCGCTGTGCTTCTTCGACGAGTTTGACGCTTACTGCCACTTTGAGATGGCGGAGGAGCTCATGAGATTTTTTGGGGAATCGACCGACTGTCAGACTATCTGCAGCACGCACAATACGAGCCTCGTCAAGAACGACGTTATGCGGCCTGACTGCGTCTTTTTGCTCTCCGACGACAAGACGCTTGCCTCGCTTTCCGATAGGACGAGTCGCGAGCTGCGCCAGGGGCATAACATCGAGAAGCTCTATAGAAACGGTGAGTTCAACTAATGGCGGCGCCGAATCGTCCCGCTCGGAGAAGGGTGCTGCTTGTAGTGGAGGGCGACAGGGTTGAGCCCCGTCTCATGGAGCGCTGCTTCGACCTGCTCAATCTCAAGGACGTCCCTTACGAGATAGTGTCGTTTTGCACCAACATTTATCAGTTCATTAAGTACATTGATAGGAATTACGAGGGTGACTTCGAGAGCATCGAAGTGGAGAAGGTCCTTGGGGAGATTCACCCCGAGCAGGCGGATGTCCTCGGGGGCGGCTTTACCGACATCGTGCTTGTCTTTGACTACGACCCGCAAGACAGCGACTTCGATCAGGCCCGTCTTGAGGAGATGGCGGCCTGCTTTAACGAAAGTTCCAACCTTGGGAAGCTGTATCTTAACTACCCGTCGGTCGAGGCGCTCAGGGACTTCTCTGGCTATGGGGACAGAGCGTTTTACGACAGCGCTGTGTCAAGGGAAGACCTTGCGGGCCATGGATACAAACGCATGGTGGAGTCGCGTCGGCCGCATCCGCCCTTTACGGACTTCAGGCGCATCTCTGCTCCAGACCTTGTGAACATCATAGCGATGAACGTGGGGAAGATTCAGCATCTGCTCGGACCCATGCCCATAGAGGCAACCATAAGCTGGGCCCGCCGCCCGAATCTCACCGAGGAGTCTCGCAGCCTTGACCTTGAAGAGTTCCTGTGCCTGCAGGGAAAAGAGCTGGACCGCGGAAGGGTGTACATCTGCGGCACCTGCCTGTTCTTCTTTCTAGAGAACTGGGGAACTGTGGTGATTGACCCCATATGGAGAAAAGCGTCGGCATGATGATGGGTCTCGGATAGCGGTCGCCTCACCCTCCGAATCCGGGCCGCATGGCGCCCAATCGCTGCGCTATCCTGTTTCGAGTCGAGAGGAGCGCGCATGTTCGAGCGTGACTACATCGTGGAGATCGTCGGGGAGTTCGCACGCCGCGTGGGGCTCGCGCTGAGGCGCGCGCTCGACGGGGACCAGACGGGCGTCGCGGACGCGGAGCGCGAGGTCGCCGACCTGCTGGAGCTCGACCCGCAGGTGGCGCTCGCGCTCGCGCCGGACTCGCTCGTGACGATGATGGTGCTCTCGGGCATGGGCGACGCCGTTGCGTCGTACGTCTGCTACGCGCTGGAGCGCGTGGCGCGCCTCTACGACCGCGCCGGCGACGAGGACCTGGCCGGCCTGCGCCACCTCCAGGCCAAGGCCGTGGCGGAGTCTTTCGGCTGCGACCCGGAGGCCGTCCCGGAGGGATTCGAGGACCTCGAACTCTAGCCACCACTTGGCAAAGGGACAGTACCTTTGCCCAACACTCAGCCCATCCGTCTCGCTAGTCAAACAGAGGCACTTCTCCTCTGAGAAAGGCATCGAGCGGCGCGTTGCGTCCTCCGACAACAACGGGACGAGCATGGGGATGTTGCCTCAAGAACTCACCCATTCCGCCCCTTGAGACGCGTCCGCTCTTTACCTCAATGGCGCACAATTCGTCCCCGCTTCGAGCAATGACGAAGTCCACCTCGTCATTGCCCTCTCGCCACCAGTAGAGTTGGTAGCCCTGCTCATGTGCGTGGCTCAGCAGATAATCACCCACGGCGGTCTCTACGAGATGCCCGCGGGCGGCGGGGTCCTCGAGAAGACCCACTCTCCCGTTCCACATGGCTGCCATCAAGGCAGGGTCATGCACCAGTAGTCGCGGAGAACTCGCTCTTGAGCGCACCTGCGAGCCGTCGTACTTTTGCAGGCCGCTCATCATTCCGGCGGTGGCGAGCAGGTCAAGGTAGTGCTTGACCGTTGCGGTGTTTCCCCGATCGTCAAGCTGTCCGAGCATCTTTCGATAGGAGAGTTCCTGCGCGGAGTACTGTGCGCCAAGTTCAAAGAGGGCGCGGAGAAGGGCGGGCTTGCGCACGTCCTCCATCTGGAGAACGTCGCGAGAGATCGTTGTCTCTACGATTGAGTCTCTCATGTACTCGCGCCAGCGACGCTCATCGTGGCGAAGCGGCGCGGCACCTGGATAGCCACCGTATCTCAGATAGTCGTCAAGGTCGTAGCCAAAGGCCTCGTCCATCTCTGCGAGTCCCCAGTGTGTCGATATGAGAAGCTCGAAGCGTCCGGCAAGCGATTCTGCTAGACCGCTGCTCAAAAGGAGGCTAGATGAACCAGAGAGCACAACGTGGAGCGACGCTCCGTTCCAGCTGTCCTCGTCCCAGAGGGCCTTGACCGTTTCTGACCAATGCTCGATCTTCTGAATCTCATCCAGGACGAGAACGGCCGTCTGCCCGTTGCGCGCAAGCGAGCGCGCCTGTCTCCACTCGAGCTCAATCCATCCGGCATCCTCCCGTGTGGCCAGATCTGCGCTCGCCACATGGACCGGCAGCTCGGATGCCTGTACCGCCTGGCGCACGGCAGTGGTCTTTCCCGTCTGTCGGGGACCCATGACTACCTGAATGAATCGGCGCGGCTCAGCAAGTCGCCGCTCAAGCTCGAATGATAGCCCCCTGCGATACTCCATGAGTCTCCCTTCGTCTGACTACCAAATATGATAGTTCTATCTCGCAAAATTGCGAGATACGTCTCGCAAGACAACCCAGCTCCACTGGTTGATGACAACGGGACTACCCCTTTATCAACCATCGCTAGGTCGTTGGTCGTTTACAATCGCGCTGATAATGAGAGTCTGGCGGGCCACCTGCAGGCCAAGGCCGTGGCGGGGTCCTTCGGCTGCGACCCGGAGGCCGTCCCGGAGGGATTCGAGGACCTGGGGCTGTGACGTCCCTAGCTTAGCTCTGCGTCGAGTTATCCTCCCGCAAAGCCTCGTGCTGGGCTAGCGCGACGAGCTTCTTCTTGAGCACGGCGATCTTCTGGTCCTGCTTGAACGTGCGCACGAGCAGCACGACGATGCCGCAGGCAAAGACGAAGTTGACCGGCGCTTGGAAGCCGAGCAGATCGGAGACCCAGTAGGCGATCTGCGGGAAGACGGCCACCACGATGAGCGCCGCCGCGATGACGAGCCAGAACACCGAGTCGTCAATCTCGAGGCTCGACTTGCGGATGCGCCGCATCACAAAGAAGAGGATGGCGACGGAGCATACGATGAGCGCCACGCGCAGCGGAATGTTCATCTCACATCACCTGAACCACTGGACGAAGAGGATGGACGTGCAGACCCGCGCCATGTAGGCGATGGAGCGCGAGAGGTTGAGGTACGACTCGCCCGCCTGGCGCTCGCGCATGCCCGCCTGGATCTCGGTGACGCGTGCCCCGTGCCGCATGAGATAGGCCACCGAGTCGGGCTCGGGGCCAAAGTCGAAGCGACGCGCGAACTGCTCCATCATGGCGCGGTTGTACAGACGCATGCCGGAGGTGGGGTCCTTGACCGTCTGGCCGCAGGTCAGCCGGATGAGCGCCGTGATGAGCCGCGACCCGATCATGCGCGCCGAGACGTCCTTGCCCGCGTCAAGGAAGCGCGACCCGATCACGATGTCGGCGCCCGTGCGCTCCATGGCGTCGACCATCGGCCGGATGTTCTCGGGCCTGTGCTGGCCGTCCGCGTCGAACTGGATGACGCCGTCATAGCCATGGGCCAGCGCGTAGCGCACGCCCGTCTGGAAGCCCGCCGTGAGCCCGAGGTTCACGGGATGCGTCACGTGGTTGTAGCCGTGCTCCCGGCAGATGCGCTCGGTGCCGTCGGACGAGCCGTCGTTGACTACGAGGTAGTCACAGCCGGTGCGCGCGGCGAGAAGCTCCTCGACCGTGTCGACGAGGCACTCCTCCTCGTTGTAGGCTGGGATGATGGCAAGTACGCGCATGGTGCTCCGTGAGAGATGGTTCCTGTAGTGTGTGGACGAGTATAACCCATACGTCTTGACACGAATTGCGCACCGGTCGCACTCCCTCCCGAGCTGGATGGACGGGTAGCGGCACCATGCCCTTCGAACACCCCAGCTCGTTATTCCCGTTCCATGGCCCTGCCTCTGGAACATGGTGGTGTCTCAGGGCGGAGTGAAGCTTTACACAATTCGTACATTGTAGATACACTTTCAGATTGTCTATGAGCGAACCCCCTCTCCAAAAAACTGAGCAGGGCGTTTGTCCTGAAAGGAAGAAGACGTGGCCTTCAGAGAGTACGACGACCCAACTGAGCTTCGACACGTTCAGCAGGTCTCGACCCTGATTCTCAAGGAGCTGGACCGGGTCTGTCGTGACCTTGACATCAGGTATGCCGTCTTTGCCGGCACCGCGATCGGCGCGGTTCGACACCACGGTTTCATCTCCTGGGATGACGACGTTGATGTGTGCATGACCCGTCAGGACTACGAGCGGTTTCTTTCGGAGGCCCCTGCCCATCTTGCGGATAACTTCGAGATCGCTAATGCTCGAACGAACCCCGCTGACTTTCCCTGCGTCTATTCATTCCTCACTCTTAAGGATACGCTCTTCATTCCTGAGTTCTACCGTGGCTGCTCCTATCGCAAGCCGATCAGTATCGATATCTTCCCGCTTGACAACATTCCGGATGACCCCGCGGCGTTTAGAAAGCAGGCGCGAAGCACGTGGATCTGGGGCAGACTTGCGTTCGTCCACGCGACGCCGCGGCCGTACCTGACATTGGTGGGGTGGAAGAGGGCGTTGGTCCTTGCCGTGTGCTTCGTGGCACACTGGGGCATGCGAGCTCTGCGTATCCGCTCCGAGTGGATTCAGAAACACTGGGAGGCGGCAGCCAGGCGATTCGAGCATCAGGAGTGTGCCAGGATGACCGAGTTCACCGGCCGAGATCCACTTAGGCTCGCTCTTACGGAAGACGAGCTGTTCCCTGCGCTCGACGTGCCCTTCGAGGACATCGTTGTTAAGCTGCCAAGAGGGTATGACGCAATTTTAACCAGGTCATACGGGACCTATATGGAGCTCCCGCCCGTGGAGGAGAGAAAGAACCACCGTCCTTATCTTGTTGATTTCGGCCCCTACTGATCGTCAGAGAGGCTCCCGTCATTCGGTGCCCACGGCTGCGAGACGCGTCGGAAGACCTGAGCAATGCCGAAGCAATCCGCGATAGCATAGGCAGCTATCAGAGCGATGTTCAGTCCGTTCATATACCACGCTTGCGTGCAGGGGATGACCAGGGCGAGGCTGATGGCAAAAGCCAGGCCGTTGACAGCAAGAGACGTCTTGAGGTGATTGAGCACTATGAGAAGATCGCCAATGAGCGTCGTCGTTGCCACACCTGTCATGACTACGAGGGCGAGCGGAAGGACGTTCACATACGGAGAGATGGAGCTCCCGTAGATAAGCGTGAGGAGCGGCTCTGCCATGATGGCGAGAACTGCCGAAACGCCGAGGGCGACGCCCGTAACCAGAAGGAGCAGCTTCTTCGCCGCCGCCTTTGCCGCTCCGCAGTTCCCGTGGCGATACTTCTCGGCGATAGGCCCGAGCAGAGGAGTGTAGAGATTTTGGGCGAGGACCTGGATGACGACACAGGGCGTCGCGACCGACGCGTAGATTCCCAGTGCATCCTCACCATACACGTTGCCAAATATTTGCCTGGACACAGAGACTACGAGGCCATTCAAGACGTTGGCGGCTACGGTTGGGAAGCACTCCTTTAGCAGGGATAGACACTGACGCCTTGATATGTGAGGACGCAGCGAGCCAACGAGCCTCCGGGTTCTCGGGAGGTCGTAGGCCATATCTAGGAGAAGATTTCCGATGAAAACGAGCAGAAGCGACAGCACAAGACTGTCTGTCAGAATCATCCCCGCGGAGAAGGCAGCAACGATGACGACACCTCTCAGAATCTGTGAGATGCCGACATAGTCAAGGCGCATCGCAACCTGGTCGCACCCGTAGAGCACGTTTACAAACGCTTCGTTTGCCTTGAAAAGCAAGAAAGTGACTATGACGAGGAAGGTTGCTGTCGTTGGCGATATGAGGGCCGCGTATACCCCACAGAGAAACAGCCCGCCGCAGACGGTGACGATACGAAGCGCGACGTAGTTCGGCGTGCTGTATCTCTCGGTGACGTCTGCCACCTGATAGGTGCGCATCGTATAGGTTCCGATTGCGGTGTAAATGTTGCCAACGGACATCGCAAAGGCGAGCATTCCGGAACTCTGGTAGTCGGTGCTGAGCCTGACCACAAGAACCGTCATAAGCCAGAGGCAGCCCTGGTAAAAAATGGAACCGATAGTGTTCCAGAACATATTGCGCTTGATGCTGAGGCTTCCTTGCTCACTCTTGGCGCACATCTGTAGTCCGAACTCCCTGGGTATGACAAAGACCATCGTCGATTGTTTTCTCAGCTAATATAGCGGAGTGCCAGATTGGCTGCCTTGCGGATAGATGAAAGAAAGGCCTTCACATGGGAGCGAGCTCTCAGATTGCCCTGAGCATAATCGTGCCGTGTTACAAGGTGGAGCAGTACCTTCCCAAGTGTCTTGACTCGCTTGTCGGGCAGACACTCGATAACATCGAGGTAATCTGCATCAATGACGGCTCTCCTGATCACTGCATAGACATTTTGAGAGATTACGAGAAGCGCTTTCCCGGCAAGGTCGTCGTGATAGACAAGAGAAACGAAGGTGTGTGGAAGGGGCGCTGGGACGGCATCGCCGTGGCGCGCGGCGAGTACATTGGCTTTCTCGACTCCGACGACTACGCGACCCCTGACTTTGCCGAGTCGCTCTATCGCGCGGCGAAGGAGACTGACGCTGACATCGCAGTATGCGGGTTCGATCGCATTGACCTTGAGAGTGGCAAAGTGCTCTCGCGCGAGATGACCACGCATCGAGATGATTTTATCATCGATAATGACCCGGGCCGACTGGTCGAGCTCAACGGCGCGCCGTGGAACAAGTGCTTCAGAGCGAGCATCTTGAAGGGCATGCGCAACCTGAGCCAGCCCCCCACGGTTCTCGATGACCTGGCTTTCCACCTGCTTGCGTACTGTGACATGCACGGGAAGGTAACGTTCGTCCCGAAGTCGCTCGTACGATACATGGTGCGCGCCGGCTCAATCATCAACACCGTCCGAAAGGACCAGGTTGATTCCATCTTCAATGCCTTCATTGAGATTAGGGGGCACTACGAGCGGTCGCGCCCCGGTCTTCTGGACGCGCTGGACGCGATCGCCTTTCTCCATCTGGGGGTCTCTCTTGTGTTCAGGCTGTCGTGCGATAGGAACGTCGACATCAAACATGAGATTGCCAACATGACGGCGTTCCTCGATGCTCACTTCCCCACCTGGAGAAGGACTCCCTATCTGCGTGCCAGCTACGTTGTCTCAAGAGGCGGGGCGTTCCTCAAGCTTTTTGTGGTCCAGAAGGTGTATCGCGCACACCTCATGCCGGCGTTTCTCGCGGCGTACCGATTCATGATCAACCGCCTCCACGTCGATATCAAGTGGTAGGAGGCGCCCCCTACGACATGCTGGCTCCGTAGCGGAGGAGCTATGAGGTAGCCATTCCCAGGTCGCTCTTGATCTGCGACGTCGAGATTTCCGGCGTGCGGGGGAGATAGACCACCTCGCAGAGGTCGCGCAGGTACTCGAAGCGCGGGCTGCCCTCCCAGTCGCTGCCCATGACCACGGTGTCGATGTGGTACTCGCGCACGTCGTCCGCCTTCTGCTCCCAGCTTCTCTCGGGGATGACGAGGTCTACGTAGCGGATGGCCTCGAGCAGCTGCTTGCGCTCCTCGTAGGAGAAATAGCACTCCTTGCCCTTGCTCCGGTTGAACTCATCGGTGGAGAGCGCCACCACGAGATAGTCTCCCAGTGCGCGGGCGCGCCTGAGCAGATTGATGTGGCCGTAGTGGAGCAGGTCGAACGTGCCGTAGGTGAGAATGCGCTTCATGTCCCTCTTTCTCTCTGATTGCCTCTATCTTACAAAACAGTCACGGGAGCTGGAATTGGGTTCCCTACAACTTTCTTTCTCCGGGCATGTACCTGGCCCAAGCGGTCAGAGCGCCTCCGCTCGGCTAGAATCACCCTATCGAGCATCCGTCGCGAGGAGGGCCTATGGACATCGCGGTCAAAAACGGCATTGTCTATGCTCCCGGCGCGCGGCTTATCGACCGCACCGGTCGCAAAACGCTGCCCATCGGCCGCGATGGCTTTGAGCCCGCCGCCGAGTCCTCTGTGCTCGTTGACAAGACCATGTTCATTGCCGACGTGCTCGACTCCGGCTATGCTGCCACGCTCTTCTGCCGTCCTCGTCGCTTTGGCAAGACGCTCAACATGACCATGCTCAAGGCGTTTCTCGAGAAGGCACCTGACGGTCGGTCTCGCGCGTCGCTCTTCGAGGGGACCCGGATTTGGGAGGCGGAGGACGGCCGCTATCGCGAGCATCAGGGCGTCTATCCTGTAGTGCACCTGAGCTTCAGGACCGCCAAGGGCGATACTTGGGATCAGACGTATGGGGCCATCCGCACCCTTATCGTGGCCGAGTACGAGCGCCACGCCTATCTCGCCGACTCGTCCGCCCTGAGCGCCCAGGAGATCGCGTTCTTTGGCGCCATTCGTTCCGGAAGCGCCTCAGAGGCGGACTACGCGGGGTCCCTTCTCATGTTGTGCCGGCTTCTGGTCAAGCATCACGGCCGTCGCGTTGTCATTCTCATCGACGAGTACGACGCTCCCGTCATGGCCGGCTACTCCGCGCCGGACGGTGGCTACTATCGCGAGGTGGTCACCTTCCTCAAGGGCTGGCTCACGGGTGCCCTCAAGGATGGGGGAGAGGTGCTGGAGTTCGCCTGTCTCACCGGGGTTCAGCGCATCTCCAAGGAGTCGGTTTTCTCTGACCTCAACAACCTCGTGGTCTCCACGGCACTAGACACGCGCTTTGACGAGCGCTTTGGTTTTACTGACGCTGAGGTTGAGGCGCTGGCAACCTATCTCGGGTTCCCTGGCTGTATGCAAGAGGCACGCACATGGTATGACGGCTATCGCTTCGGAGATGTTGACGTTTATAATCCATGGAGCGTTCTCAACTATCTCGATATGGGTTGCGCGGCCGATGTCTACTGGGGCAACACCTCCAGCAACACCGTGTTGGGTGACCTCGTCCGCCACGCCGATGCCGATACGCTCGAGGAGGTCTACGCGCTGCTGGCACCGGGCGGCGTGGTTTACGCTCCGCTTGACCTGGGCGTCGTTTTTCCCGAAGAGGGGCTGCGAGGAGACGAGCTCTGGAGCATGCTCTATCTGGCCGGCTACCTTACGACGGACGTGACCGCACTGCCCAACGACACCATGGCAGCGCGTCCGCTCCGTATTCCGAACTACGAGGTGGCGCGCCTCTATCGCTCGGAGGTCGTCGAGCGCTTCCTATCTGCCGCCGGTGGTCGCTCCCGTCTCGGCAAGCTCCATCGGGGAATTGTAAGGGCTGACGAGAGAAGTGTCGCTTCCGAGCTCGCCGAGATCCTGCGAAGCTCGGCGAGCTCGTTTGACCTTACGTCTGAGAACAGCGTCCATATGCTGCTTCTGGGGCTGTTGTTCAACGTTCCGGGCTATGCTGACCCTGAGTCCAACCGTGAACACGGCCGGGGCCGTCCGGACATCCGCCTTGAGCCCGCGCCCAGCCCTTTCGCACAAGGCTCGCGTCCGCTCGTCACGCTTGAGCTCAAGTTTGCGCACGAGGCCACCGATGATGATTTGGCCGCCCTCGCCCGCGTCGCACTCTCCCAGATTATCGAGAGGGGCTATGACGAGGGCGCGCTTCCGGCAGAGGCTAAGGGGCGCGTCCGTTGGGGCCTGGCCTTTTGTGGAAAGCGCGTTGCTGCTGCGGCGGAACGTGAGCGCTAGGTGTTGTGTGCCAATAGGTTGCTTACGCCGACGACGCGCGACATGGGTGGCATGCCCCCGCAGGCGCTGTGCGGACGCTCCCAATTGCAGTGCTCGATGAAGGCGGGCAGGGCCGAGGCCCTGCCCGCCTCGCTGCCCCACGCCCTGCCGTACTGCCACTCCTGCGCGAGCGTCCGGTTCATCCGCTCGACCTTGCCATTCTGCCAGAGGCTGTAGGGGCGCGCGTGTCTGTGCCTGATTCCGAGGCCGCCCAGCAGCGTCGGACTCCCGGCTGCGGCAGCCGGGGCCGTTGTCGGTCATGACGCGCTCCACGCGCGTCCCGAGCTCGGCGAAGAACACTAGGCAACGTACCATGAAGGCCGAGCACGTCCCCTTCCGCTCGTCGGTCGGCAGCTCCGCGTAGGCGACATGGGGGACGGTCGTCGACCGCGACGTGGAGGCGGGAGAAGACGGCCCCGCGCGCCGACCCGCACCCGCGGGCGGGCGCCCGCCGCCCGGGATCGCGTCACCTTCTTGACGCCGACTTGGGGGAGCTCACCGTGCCGCCTTCGTTCGTAGCGCACCGGCGTCGCTGGGTCCCGGCGGAGCTCCTCCCCGGCCGCGCGGTCCACGTCGGAGAGGCGGGGCAGCCTGGCGCGCGCCACGATTCTCGCGCAGGTGCGGGCCGGGACACGCGCGTCTCCGACGCCAGTCCGAGCGACGTGAGACGTGAGTCAGGATGTTAGGACGTGGGATGGCCCCTTCGTCGCAAGACTAGGCAACTTACAGCATGGGGGAGCTATTCCAATTTGTCATCCGTCGGGCGCAGACAACGTCTTGGCACAGAACAGCTAGTCGCAAGACGTCGTCCATCGGCAACGATAGTTTTGAGTCCGCCGCCGAGTCCTCGGTGCTCGCGTTCTTTGACGTCATCCGTCCCGAAAGTGTTTCGGAGGTGGGCTGCACGGCGGATGTTTACTGGGGCTGTGCCTCCAGCAATACTGTGCTGGGCGAATGTCGCGTCGGCTATGCCGCTCGTTGTGGTCGTCGTCTTTCTAGTGATAGGGGTATGATTGTTCACCACATGTTTTGCCGATAGAAAAAACAAGTTTTTCGATTACGGGAGGGCCCTTTTATGGTCTTGACTATAGGGAAGTCCAGTGAAGACGAGGGCAAGCCTTCCCTCCTGAGCTTGGCGGTTCCCCTCTTATTCATTGTCGTCAGTGCCCTGTATTGGTATGCGACCTCTGATCGTTTGATTTTGCTAGTTCTCGCCGCGCTTGTTCTCGTTGCGTTTGCGGGCGTGTTTGCCCTATATCGATCTGGGGTGATTCGTCGCACGAACGGCGCGCCGCTTTTCCTTATTGCTCTGTCCGTCTCCGGCCTGTTCTATACGGTCGTATATCCGCCTTTTACCGTCCCTGATGAGGTATATCATTTCGACGCGACCTACTGCGCCTCAAATGCGCTGATGGGATATGGATATCAGTCGGACCCCTTGCTTATGCGCGCGGATGACGCGAGACTGCTTGACGAGCTGTCCACGGCAATCGGAGTCTCGGACTACGACCATATTGCGAATGGCCTTAACCAGTTTTTTGCTGACGACTCCTCAATGATTGAGGTTCAGACGGGGCTATCGTTTGATCTTGGTCAAAATCTTCCACAGCAGCGTTTGCCGGCCGCGCTTGGGGTCACCTTCGCGCGCCTGGCGAATCTGGGCCCATATTATCTGCTCTATATTGGCCGTCTGTGCAACTTGGCGTTCTTTATCGTGCTGGCCTATCTTGCGTACAAGATAACCCCTGTCGGAAAGAACGTTCTCGTTGCAGTCTCCCTGCTACCCATGACTCTGCATCTGGCGGCCTCTTACTCGTACGATGTCGGAATCATAGGCTTGGCTTTTGTTGCCACGGCTCTGGTGCTGAGGGCGCTTTCTTGTCAGGCGCCCATCACTGTCCGAGAGTGCACTGAGGTCGGAATCTCGATTTGTCTACTAGCCCCCTGCAAAGTGGTGTACGTGTTCGTAGTCGCTCTGATTGCTCTAGTCCCGAGCTCGCGGTTTGTTAGCAGAAGGCAGGAGATTGCTATTAAGTCTGGAGCGATACTGATTCCAATATTGATTATTCTCCTTGTTCGGGCCGGCAGTCTGCTGGCGCTCAGCGGGGTTTCAGTGAGTGGTGAAACAGCGCTGGACCACAGAGGCACCGAGGTGGGTTACTTCTATACACTCAGCGACGTCCTTGGCGAGCCGGTTAAATTCATCATAATGTACCTGCGGACGTTTGTGAGTTTGGGATCCTTCTATCTGTCCTCTATGGTCGGTACGACGCTTGGTTGGTTTCAGGCTGAGATCGTTGCGCCGGACTATTTTGAGATAGCCCTCGTCGTGCTTCTGCTGCTCAGTACGATTAGCTCACTGGACGACAGTGAGGTCCTTTCTACTCCCGTTCGGCTGATAGCTGTAGGAGCATTCGTTCTTTGTGCCGTCGCCGTGATCGCGTCAATGCTTCTGGGATGGACGTTCAACAACGAGCAAGTTATCTCTGGGGTCCAAGGTCGGTATTTTCTGCCCTTGTTGCCTTTGCTGCTAGTGGCGGTTCGGACCAACAAGCTTCGTTGCACCACGAATATGCGTTCGACACTTGTTTGCGCCCTGTCGACTGTAAATGCGCTCTACATTATTAGGACGTTTGCAATAGCGCTTACAATATAGGAGTTACTGCTCCTGCCATTGTTTACCAATCGAGTGTCCCCGCGAGCAGAGCTCGCGGGGACACGTGCTACAAGTGGTAGTAGTAATTAAACGGTGAGACCGTATTGATATTCACATTAATATATGGGTCACCCTTTATGTAGTACTTTGCCCACCGGTAGTTCAGATAAGCAACCTCGCTGTGGGCACGAATCCTCTTCTCGTCGTTGTCCTCGTAGCCCCTTGAAATCGACTCGTAGTGGTAGAGCTCGACCTCGGGTGTATAGACAACGAGCTTTGAAGTCTCCCGGACCTTCAGGCAGAAGTCAACGTCGTTGAACGCGACCGCCATTTCCTCGGTGAACCCGCCCACCAGATCGAAGACCGATCTCTTCACCATCATGCACGCGGCGGTGACCGCGCTCAGATCCTGTTCGGCATCTAGGAGGGCCATGTATCCCCATTGACCGCGGGGAATGTTACGTCCCAGATGGCCGGCAGCCTCACCTGTAACGCAGACGCCGGCGTGCTGAATGGTGTCATCCGGATAGTACAGCCTTGCCCCGACCACGCCGACATCCTCGCGTGCGCAGATGCCGAGCATCCTTTCCAGCCAGCTCGGAGTAATGACTTCGGTGTCATTGTTCAGCAGGAGCAGATAATCGCCACGGGCGTTCTCCGCGCCGAAATTCACCAGCTTTGAGTAGTTGAACTCGTGCTCCCAGCGTATTACGCGGATACGGTCACCATAACGCTCCGGTAGGATCTCGTAATAGGCAAAGGTCCTGGGGTCCTCGCTGTTGTTCTCAACCAAAACCACCTCAAAGTTCTCATAGGTGCTCTTGCTGAAGATGGAGTCGACACAGTTGGAGAGAACTCCAACGAGGTCCTTTGTCGGAATGATGATGGAAACCAGGGGGCGGTCCCGCGGGATTGAGTAGGTGACCTTGTACGTGGACGGCCTCCGTGATTGCTCGACCGTGGCGTCCAGCCCCATACGCCTGAGATGAGCCTGCACCGCTCGGATACCCGCCTCCGTCGCGTAAGGCTTATCGTTCGAGTTGCCCGCGGTCGAGGTCTCGCTGATTCTCCAGTGATAGAGGATGCGCGGTACGTGATGGACCCTGCGCGCCCGCTCAACCGCCTCGAGCGTCAGATTGTGATCCTGTGCGCCGTCAAACTCGCTCGTGTTTGGCTCCAGCTGATCGAGCAGCGACTTTCGGATGGTGAGCATGTGGCAGATGTAGTTGTTGTTGCGCAGCAGGTCGATGCTGAAGTCCGGCTTGAAGAACGGCTGGGCAAGGCGACCGCTGGGCATCAACTTGTCTTCGTCGCAATACAGGAGGTCGATGTCGTCGAACTGATTGACGGCCTTTGCGTATTCAAAGAGAAGGTCGGGCTCAAGGAGGTCGTCATGGTCAAAGAAGCAGACGAAGTCTCCAGTGGCGACCGCTATTCCCGCGTTCGTGTTCTCCGATATGCCGCGGTTCTCAGAAAGCTCGATAAGCCTGACCCGAGCGTCCCTCTCGGTGGCTTGACGTGCAAGGTCGACGAGCTCCGACATGTCTGGACTAGCGTTAACGAGGATGAGCTCCCAGTTCCCGTAGCTCTGTGCCAGAACGGATCCGAGCATGTCGGTGAAGAACGCCCGCGGAGTCCTGTACAGGGGCACGACAATGCTGAAAAGGGGAGCATAAGGAAGGCGCGTCCGGGACTGCTCCTCCAGGACGTCGATGGGAGCGCGGTGGTCCTTGAACCATTTTGGGTAGTCGGGATCAACCTGAGCGCTCATCATTCGCTTTGTGGTGTCGTGGAGCAGGTCCCTCATGATGTCAGCGGGGAGGGTGTTGAAGCTGTTGAACTCCGGGTGCGTCTCATCCTCGATGATGAACAAGAGGTCGCCGACGTTTTTGGGGACGCGCACGGAAACCTGCGTCTCGCGGAGAAGAAGCGCGTTGGCAATCCCCGAGGTCCTCTTTGAGTTGCCGAGAACGACGGTTTTGGTGTCAAGGGGCTGGAGTGACGAATCAAGACACCGCATGCGCAAGGAGGTCTCTTCGCGATAGGGAAGCGTTATCGCGCCTCTGAGGATGTTCTCGCGGTCGTCCTCGATGCACTCCCAATACTCAAAGTTGGCGTTCATGTAGGTGCTAATCCTGTCGTAGCCGCGAATCTTACGACAGAGCGACGGATTAACTCGGTAGTTCAGGCGAGACTCCCACTTCGCCCGAGAGAAACTAAACGGAAGCGTCACCCGCTCCTCACTGGTCGGGTCATATACGGTGAGGGAGATGGTACCTAGCGAGAGTATCGGCAGAACGACGACAAAGAGCGCGTCACCGTTTGACATGGGCTCCAGCTCAGGCGCAAGGGGGTACATGTTGCACGGAATCGCTTCGCCGTTCCTTCCGGAGGCCGCGATCTTAAGCTGGGCATCCTGGGCAAGGCCGCTAATAGAAAGGCGGGTATATATTTTTCCGTCTCCGCGACAGGTCCCGGCGGTTCGTACTCGCACGTCAGTCGCTCCTCGTCTTGGCTGGGGCAGGGACCTAGTCATGATACCTATATCGCGGGACTCCGAAGGGCCCCTGACAATCACTGCAAAACTCAGTGCCAGTAGATGCTACGGAGCTCCTCGCTCCGTGCCATTGGCTTCGGAGGATTTGATGGTGGTATAGCCCCCCGGGGACGACCCCTTGGTGAACCGACTACTATGTTTGACAAAACGCTCGGCGAACGGGCTATCTCGAAACCATCATCTCTTCCGGTTTGCGCTGATGGAGGATAAAAACATGGCGAGCAATAAGGCACGCATTACCCATTCACGTTTCGGGTTGGATGGGGTGACTCGTCGAGACGCCCTGAAGCTGGCCGTCCTTGCCGGCGCCGCGGTGGGCGCCGCTCCTACCGCGGCGTTTGCCGAGGAGGGGGCGTCCGACGACCTCTATGTACCCAACAGCTGGCGCTTTGACGAAGGCGTCCCGCGAGACGACCTCGAGGCGCCGGGAATCTCAACGTTCAGCGTCGTTTCTCCGTGGGGGAAGGACGAGAACGGCGACTGGTGCAACAGCGTGGGGACCCCCATCCCGGGGGCACTTCTGCGCGGCGTCGACGTGAGCGAGTGGCAGGGGACAATCGACTGGGCGGCGGTCAAGCAGTCAGGCACCGTCGACTACGCCATCGTGCGCGCGGCGGCCTTTGCGGGATCAACCGCAACGCGGTCTGGAAAGGACACCTGCTGGGATCGCAATGCGTCCGAGTGCGAGCGCGTGGGGATTCCCTACGGAGCCTACATCTATTCCTACGCGACCTCCACGTCCGAGGCGGTCGAGGAGGCCGACTACATCCTCAATCTTCTGAAGGGGCACAGCCCTACCTATCCCATCTTCATTGACATGGAGGACAACAGCACGCTTCGCGTGTCGGGCAGCCTCAACGCCATTGCCGCGGCCTTCTGCGAGCGCATCGAGAGCGCTGGCTACCAGGCGGGCGTTTACACAAGCCTCAACTGGTGGAACACCTATCTCACCAGCCCTACACTGAACAACTGGGTACGCTGGGTGGCTCAGTACAACGTAACCTGCGACTATAAGGGTCACTATGACATGTGGCAGGCGTCCAGCAAGGTGAGCGTCGCCGGCATCAACGGGAACGTTGACATCAACTTTGACTTTGTTGGCTTGAGCGGCGACTACTCCAGCCAGAGCACCTGGACGCGCGTCTACGGTCAGCATGACCTCGACACGATGGCGGAGATATCCAAGAGGGGGTGGACGTCGTCGAACGCGGTGGTAATCGCGACAAGGGATACGTACTGGGACGCCCTCTCCGCGAGCGCGCTGGCGGGCCTGTATGGCTGCCCCATCCTGCTCACGTCCACTTCCTCGCTCTCGTCCCAGACGAGGAGCGAGATTCAGCGACTGGGCGCCAAGACGGCCTACATCGTTGGAGGGCCCATTGCGGTTGCCTCGAGTGTCGATGCTCAGATCAGGGCTGCCGGATGTCCCAACGTCGAGCGTGTATACGGGAAGGACCAGCAGGGGACTGCTCGCGCAATCGCCGGAAAGCTCGTCGAGGCGGGTCATACCGATACCTGCGTCGTGGCCACCTCGTGGAAGTTCCAGGATGCTCTTAGCGTCTCGCCCTATGCTTATGCTGCGAAGGCCCCGATTTTCCTGTGCGAGACGGGAACGAACACTCTTTCGGCGGAGTCTCTTTCGATTATTCGTAAGGCGGGCTTTAAAAAGGCGCTCATCGTCGGCGGCACCGTGGCGGTTAATGGCGATGTCGAGGGAAAGCTCAAGGGCGTCGGGGTTTCGAATCTGAAGCGGGTCTGGGGACAGACGGAGTACGAGACAAGTGCCGCAATCGCCGAGTGGGAGATTGAGCAGGGAATGGGCTCCTCTCACATGGCCGTCGCAACCGGTCTTACTTATTTTGATGCGCTTGCCGGTGGCGCGCTGTGCGGCAAGAACAACTCGGTCCTCGTCATCACGTCCGACTCCAACAGGCACTGCCTCACGAGTTTCGTGCCCACGCGAAAGGGTCAGGTTGAGCAGGGCTACGTCTTTGGTGGCGAGATAGCGGTCTCTAAGAAGAGCTGGCTGACCCTGCTGCGCTACTACCTGTATTAGAGCGTCAGCCATTCGATGGCGTCAAGCCGGCGGAGCGTCTGGTTCCGCCGGCTTGACGCAATAAAAATTAGGCTCATTTGCGGATGAGACGCTTTGCCGCGCGCGGCAGGGCGGTCACCGCAAGGCCTACCCTGAGGGACGTAGAGGCCCTTACGTTCTCGAGCTCGGCACGAGTCTTCTCAAGCTCGGCAGCGATTGACGATGTGCGCTCCGTGAGACGCGCGATGTCTTGGTGCAGCTGTCCGCGCTCGCGCTCGAATGACTCGAGGTGGGATCGATAGGCCGTGAGGAGCTCCGGCCACATGATTTGCTCCGCTTGCGAGGGGCTGGGACACATGTGGGAATCGGGGTGGAGCACGGAGGCGAAGCACTCACGCCAGAACGCGCGATAGTCGTATGTGGAGAGCTTCCTCATGAAAGCCCTGCCGGCCACGCCCATCGAGCGCGCCAGGTCCTTGTTGGTTAGCACATCTGCAAGGGCCCGCGCTGCGGAGACGGCGTCTCCCTGCGGGACGCCGACGACCGCGTCGTTGCCTTGCGTGAGCGTGAGATAGGGCAGCTCGTACATGACGCACGGCAGCCCGGCCGCAAGCGCCTCGCCAAGCGCGAGGGACCATCCCTCTCGCTCGGATGTGAGCAGGAAGGCGTCGGCGTGGGGCCTCGGACATTTCCTTGGACGGGCCTACGCGGCCAGCCCCAGCCGTTTCCTGCGCCCCCTGATCGTGTCGTACACGGTCGCG
>NZ_CBIFYV010000091.1:0-12792 GCF_966187215.1 Thermophilibacter sp. | reverse complement strand
GTGCCGTCCGACGCCCTCTTGGACGCCGCTGCTTACACGCGGGTTTGGGCCGTCGGCTGGCCGGGCTTCTTCCTGCTCTCCGCCGCTGGCTCCGTCATGCGCGCCCGCGGCTACGCCCGCACCCCGATGTGGCTCGCCGTCGCCGTGGCCGCGGTGAACTGCGCGAGCGGCGTCGCGCTCGTGCCCGCGCTCGGCGTCGCCGGCACGGCGTGGTCCTCGACGGCGGCGTCCTCGCTCGCAGCGGCGCTCTCCCTGGCGGTGCTCGCCGGGAGGCGCGGCTCGGCGCTGCCGGCGCGCCCCCGACCCCGCGACCTCGCGGCGCTCGCCCGCGTCGCCGCGCCTGCCGCCTTCCAGCAGGTCGTCGTGAACCTCTCCTACCTCGCGATCACGTCCATGACCAACGCCTTCGGCACCGCGGTCGTCGCCGGCGCGGGGGCGGCCACCAAGGCCAACACGCTCGCGGGGATGCCCGTGTGGTCTGCGGGCCAGGCGGTGTCGGCCGCCGCGGCGCGCTGCGAGGGGGCCGGCGACCGGCGGCGGGCTCTCGCCTACGCCCGGGCCGGTCTCGCTGTCTCAGTGGGGGCCACGGCGGTCGTGGTCCTGCTCGTCCAGGCGTTCGCCCCGCAGCTCGTCGGGCTCTTCGCCGACGACCCGGAGGCCGTGTCCGCGGGCGTGCTCTACCTGCGCGCCTGCTGCTCCGCCAACAGCCTGGCCTACGCCGCAATGTACGCGCTCGACTCCTTCGCCCAGGCGACGGGCGCGCCTCGGCTGGCGACGGTGAACGCCCTGCTCGACGCCGTCGTGGTCCGCGTGGGGCTCGCCGTCCTGCTCGTGCCCGCTCTTGGCTATCCGGGTATCCTCGCCGCTCAGGCGCTCTCGCCTGTGCTGCCGTGTGCTGTGGGAGCGGTATATCTCGTGAGCTTTGACCGTAGAACGGGGAGGTGATTGTGCTCCTTGCGGGAAGCCCCGTCGTTCCTGCAATTGCGCCCTTGATATCAGCGCCGACGGGAGGGACCATCAGGAAACCCCACGCGGTCCCTCCCGTCTCCTTGCCCGGCTCTCTCGAAGCAGAGGTAATCGTTCCCTTGACAGCTGTGTTTACAGCGAGCGAATTCGCGTTCGCCGCTGCTAGTCGGCGCTATTGATTCGTTTGATCAGCTCGTTGACCCATCCAACGGCCTCTCCGACTGTGGGGAGCAGATCGCCGTCTGGCAGCTGGTCGGCATAAGCCTCGTCCCATGCCGGGTTCGGTTCTACGACGGGTGGCCAGTCCTGTGCCTGCCGATAGGCGAACAGCCTTTCGCAGGTTGCCCTCACGTCCGTGTAGTCGCCGTCATACGCCCTGTCAAGTAGCTGCAGGTCGATAAGGTCGTGCGCCCGCATGCTCCCCGGCGAGCTCACCGCGTGGAGCTTCTGGGCTATCTGGTGGCGCAGGGGCATGACGGGGACGGGGCCGATAGCAGGGAAACCGAGGGCCTCGAGGATCTCGTTGGCATCGGCGGGCACCACCAGGTCGGGGGCGTCGGCATCCCCGATCTCGTTGTGGCCAATCTCGGGCTTCACGGTCAACCAGGGCTTGCCGAGGTACGAGAGCTTCACGGCGTAGGGCTGCATGATGTATTGGGGCGGGACGCCCCTGGGATGCGCCGGGCTCTCCTCGGAGAGTGCCCCGGTGAACCCTTCCCATCCCGTGCGCAGGGTGGCGGCGAGGCGTTCGGTGAAATCCTCGAGTGCGGATGCCCTTGCGACGTCCAGGTCCGTGGTGAAGCGCGTCGCTCCGTCACCCAATCTCATCTTTATCGCGCTTCCGCCCTTCACCGACCCGTCGGGGAGCATCTGGGCAACGATCGCGTTCGCCATGACCGCGCGCTTCGCGATAAGGTTCTCTTTCCCGACGAGCCTCTCCAGCGCGATGTCGAGGTTGCGCCTGCTATTCGGTTGCTTGGCCGTCATTTCTCGCCAGCCTCTCCACCAGTGAGCTGCATTCCCTTTTGCTTACCAGGCCCTGCCTGCGCGCCTCGTTCGCGGCCGCCACCAACCGCTCCGGCAGCATCTTTCCCTCGCATGAGGTGATGGCGTCGTAGGCGCTCTGGCATGGTATGCCGTCGTAGATGGCACTAGGCTCGATCCTGTCGATGTGCTCGACGACCAGGTTGCCTGGCAGCTTCCTGCGCGTACGTTTGGGGGTCGCCACGAAGATCCGGTTGGGGTTAGTGGGAGCGAGCCCCAACATGGCGATGACGGACTCCCCGTAGAGGAGCGCATCGGGACCCACAGACGCCACGGCCCAGGCGTACGGGTCGTTCTTGCCGGGAACCCAACGGGAGAGCTGGTAGAGCCCGTGACCTACCCTGGTGACGCGCCCGCGCCTCGCGTACTGGACGAGCTCGTTGTTGCTCACCCCGACCTGCCTCGCTTGCGCGGAGGTGATGAGCCCGTGGTTGTCCGCGGCGACCTCGAATATGTCATCGAACTTCGTCATGGCAAAAGTATAACGAATTCATAATAGTTACGCCATAGTGCACCTTCCATTCGACATCGTGGACTCGGAGGCGTACCTTCCCTTCGAGACGGGTGCTCGCCGATGTCGCATGCTCCGTCCCGAATACTCGTCATCAGTCCACCTCTCGCCCTCGTATGCCTGCTTATCCGAAGAGCACCTCCAGCAGCGGGAGGCCGTAGCGCGCGCAGAGAAAGCTGACGGCCGCGGCTCTGGCGCGACGCTCGTGCCGTCGCCGTTATTCGCCACGAAGCCGTTGGAGTTGGCGACGACGGAGGTTGTTGCGTCCGTGATGGTAACGACGACAGGGACGCCGATGGCCTTCCCCTGCTTCGCGAGGGCCGTGGGGCTGCCAGACGGCCACGCGTTGGCAGAAATGGGCCGAAGTGCGCGGTCGCATCCCGCACTCGTCCTGGAGAGCACCTTGCCGGCCGGAGAAGCCGCAGCTCGCGCGAGGCCCGCACGCCCCGCCGGGGCATGCCCGCGCGGAGGGTCGCGCACGATCCGCTTGGAATCGCGATTGGGCGTATGGCGCGTCTCTGGCATGGGCCCCCTCTCGTGGTCTGAGGAATGCGCTTGAGATGCAGCTACATCCTTTGTGTGATGCACACGGGACGAGACAAAATGTGACGGTGAGGTTCTTGCGACGTTGCCGATGAGCGTGACGGAAAAGCTGAGTTGCGTATGGCGAGAAGGACGCGCGACTCGAGAAAAGCGCCCTTTTGGACAAACCCCCCGTTACGCGTTCCGTTTGCCCGCCGCGAGCATGCGCAACTCGACCTCTCGGCCGTCCCTGATTGGATATTGACCAATGTTCAATCGTGGGGTATCGTTTCGCTGCGAGGGAGATGAGACACATGCCAAGGACCGTCCACGAGCCACAGGAGCGCCGCCGCGAGCTGCTCGCGTGCGCGATGAGGCTGTTCGCCGAGAAGGGCTATGACAACGTCTCGGTTCGCGCCGTGGCACGCGAGGCGGGCGTCGCCCCCGGGCTCGCCTACCACTACTTCGACTCCAAGGAGAGGCTCTTCGCCGAGGCCATCGCGGACTACGCGCGCCGCTGCGCCGAGAGGGTCATCGCCGTTCTCGATGACCCGGCGCTCGGGCTCGACGAGGCGCTCGAGCGAGCCGTCTCGATCGGGGCGGAGCACGATTACCCGTACGCCGACCTGTTCCACGCCGAGGGGGCCAGTACGCTCCATGATCGTCTCTCCCTGGCACTCTGTGAGGAGGTGTGCCCGCACCTGCGGGGAGCCCTCGAGCGGGACGCCGCGCTGCGGGGCTCCGACGCGTCTGACGCGGGCGAGCTCGCCTCCCTCATGGTCTACGGCTGCATCGGGCTCTCCTCGGGTCCGGGCATGCCCGACGAGGCTGCAGCGCGGGCCGCGCGGCGCTACCTCGCCGCGCTCGTCGCCGAGTTCCGCACCGTCCCGCCTACCGACTAGGGATCCCGTCCCGGCCTCGGCCGGGACTTTTTTCGGCCGAGAGAATTGAACATTGCTCAACGGAAGGGAAGATGACATGGACGAGAAAAAGGCCGCCGAGTATCGCGAGCGCTCCCGCTCCGCGTTCGACGCGCAGGCGGCGACGTACGACACGGGGATGGAGGGCGCGCACGCGCGGTCGCTCTATCCGCACGTCGCGGAGGAGGTGAGGCGTGCCGTCGCAGGTCTTGTCGCCCCGCGTCTGCTCGACCTCGGCTGCGGCACGGGCGCGCTCGCGGAGCGCGTGCTCGGCGAGGTTCCCGACGCGCGGGTCACCTGCGTGGACCTCTCGCTGAGGATGGCCGAGGTCGCCCGCGCCCGTCTTGGGGGAGGGGCCAAGGTCCTTCTCGGCAGCTCGGAGCGCCTGCCCTTCCGCGACGGCAGCTTCGACGCGGCGTGGTGCAACGACTCCTTCCACCACTATCCGGACCCGGAGCGCGCGGCGTTCCAGGTCTGGCGCGTGCTCGTGCCCGGCGGCACCCTCGTCATCGGGGACACCTGGCAGCCCGCTCCCGCGCGCGCCCTCATGAACGCATGGCTGCCCCGCTCCCACGAGGGCGACGTGCGCATCTACTCCGAGCGCGAGCTGCGCGTCATCCTCGGCACCTGGTTCAGCGACGTCACGTGGCGGCGCGTCGGCATGACCGCCTGCGTCGCGGTCGCGCGGAAGTGAGCTTGGCGGGCGGCCCGCTCTTCTCGGTGTGCTCTGGGTCAAAACCTCGCACCACGTGATTGTTTTTCAAACTTAGTTTGCCGCCAACTGGGAAAACGCGAGCGGCTTTCAGCTGAAGAGGTACGTGGTGTGAGGTTTACACATCTGAAACATAGCGGGCGATGCGAGGGCAGGCTATGCTAGTCGCGTCTGACGACGATCCGGGAGCCCGTATGGCCAAGGCGCTCTACCTGCACATACCGTTCTGCGCGCGCAAGTGCGCGTACTGCGACTTCGCCTCGGCCGCGACACGCGCCGACGACCCGCTCATCGGCGCCTACGTGCGCGCGCTCGAGGCGCAGCTCTCTGAGGCGGCCGACCTGGGCCTGCTCGAGGGCTGCGAGACCGCCTACGTGGGCGGCGGCACGCCGTCTCTTCTGGGGGGCGAGAAGCTCGGCGGGCTCGTGTCCGCCGCGCGCGCCGCCGCGCCGGGCGTCGGGGAGCTCACCTGCGAGGCCAACCCCGACTCGCTTGCCGACGAGGTGCTCGGGGCCGTCCGGGAGGCGGGCGCCACGCGCCTCTCGATTGGCGTGCAGAGCCTCGACGACGCCGAGCTCGCCGAGCTGGGACGGCTGCACGACGCGCAGACGGCGCGCGAGCGCGTGACGGCCGCCGTGGCGACGGGCATGGCCGTCTCGTGCGACCTCATGTGCGCGACCCCGCGCCAGACCGACGCGTCGTGGGCGCGGACGCTCGAGGGGGTGCTCTCCCTCGGTGCGGGCCACGTGAGCGTCTACCCGCTCCAGATCGAGGAGGGCACCGCGTTCGGCAGGCGCTGGGGCGACGCCGATCCCGCCTTCAACGACCCGGACGTCCAGGCGGCGCGCATGGAGCAGGCTCAAGCCCTGCTTGAGGGTAGGGGCTTCGAGCGCTACGAGGTCGCGAGCTACGCCCGACCTGGTCAGAGGTGTCGTCACAACATCGCGTACTGGACGGGTGCGCCCTACCTCGGGCTCGGCACCAAAGCCTCGAGCATGCTCGACCTCGAGCAGTACCTGAGGCTTTGCAACGCCGCCCCGCAGCTGCCCGAGCCGCCCGCGGGCGGCGCCCGGGCGCGCCTCACGGTCGAGACGGGCCCGCGCGCGCTCGCGGCGGACCCGCGCCTCTCGGCGCTGTCCCTCTCGCTTGAGTTCCTCACGGCGCCCCAGGCCGCGGCCGAGGACCTCATGCTCGGGGCGCGGCTCACCGACGGGCTGGCCCCCGCGCTCGTCTCCCGCGCTCGCGCGCTTCTCGGCCCCGCGCTCGACGACACCCTTTCCGACCTGCTCGACCGTGGGCTTCTCGCCGAGCGGGGCGACCACCTTGTGCCCACCGAGCGGGGGTGGCTGCTCGGCAACGAGCTCTACGGCGCCCTCTGGGGCCTCGCGCCCGGCGAGGTCACCGAGGCCCGCTGCTGACCCGCGCCCCGCGCCCGCCCCTTGCGCGCGAGCGCGCGATGCGGCATGCTGGCAGCGGATTCGCCGTCGAGAGGGGAGCGCCATGCCGGGCAAGCGCACGGACGTCATCAGCTGGGACGACTTCTTCATGCGGGCCGCCGTGGCCGCGAGCCTGCGCAGCAAGGACCCCAACACGCAGGTGGGCGCCTGCATCGCCGACACCAACCACCGCATCCTCTCCGTGGGCTACAACGGCACGCCGCGCGGGCTCGAGGACGACGAGTTCCCCTGGGGAACCGCCGACGACCCGCTGTTCGACAAGCACAACTACGTCATCCACGCCGAGGCCAACGCGATCCTCAACTACCGCGGCTCGCTCAAGGACATGGACGGCGCCACGGTCTACGTCACGCTCTTCCCGTGCCACGAGTGCGCCAAGACGCTCGTGCAGGCCGGCGTCGGCGAGGTGGTCTACCTCGACGACAAGTACGACGGCACCGAGGACAACCGCATCGCCAAGAACATCCTCGACCGCTGCGGCGTCTCCTACCGTCAGATCTCCCTCTCCGAGTAGCGGCGGCCGCGTCCGGCGTTTAGCGCCCCGGGCCTACGGATATAATCGATAGGTCAGCGCCGTGCCGCCACAACCGGGAGAGTCGCCCCATGGCATCCATGAACGACAAGGACTACTACGCCATCCTCGGCGTCGAGAAGGACGCCTCGACGGAGGAGATCCGCAAGGCCTTCCAGCAGAAGGCCCGCAAGCTCCACCCCGACGTCAACAAGGCGCCCGATGCCGAGGAGCGCTTCAAGGAGGTCTCGGAGGCCTACGCGGTGCTCTCTGACGCCGAGAAGCGCAAGCGCTACGACGCCATGCGCTCCGGCTCGGCCTTCGGCGGCTACGGCTCGCCCTCGCCCTCGGCGGGCGGGGGCTACGCCGACCCGTTCGGGGGCTTCGGGGGCTTCGGCGGCAACCCCTTCGGGTGGGGGCCCTTCGGCGCCTCCACCGCGCGCCGCCGTCGCTCGCGCGCCTACAACCCGCAGGCCGGCGCCGACGTGGTCTTCGAGCTCACGGTCGACGCGAAGGCGGCCGCCGAGGGCGTGCGGCGCGGCGTCACCTACCAGCGCTACGTGGCCTGCGACGTCTGCCACGGGTCGGGCTCGGTCGAGGCCGAGCACGCCGAGACCTGCCCCACCTGCGGGGGCAAGGGCCACATCACCGTGGACACCGGCCTCTTCGGCGTCATGGCGATGACCTGCCCGGAGTGCGAGGGGACCGGCAAGGTGGTGGCCGACCCGTGCACGGCCTGCGGCGGCACCGGCCGCACGCTCTCGGCCAGCGAGATCGTCGTCGACGTCCCCGCCGGCTCCCACGACGGCGACGAAGTGCGCGTGAGCGGCATGGGCAACGCGGGCACCAACGGCTCCACGTCCGGGGACTTCGTCTGTCGGGTCTGCGTGCCCGAGGAACGCCTGACGCGCCGCCAGGCCAACGGCTTCAACCTCATCGGCTTCGCACTGCCGTTCCTGGCCTTCGGCCTGGTCACCTCGACGCTCGCGGCGGACGCCGTCTTCGTGGCGGTCCTGCTCGTGTTCGGCGCCTACCTCGTGATCCGCGACGGCGTCCGCTGGACGGGGCGCTGGTGGCGCAACGCCGGCGTGGCGACGCTCAACGGCCTCACCAACGGCCTGGTGATCGCGCTGTTCGTCACCGCGCTCTTCTCGTGCACGATGGCGGGGCCGCGCGTGCGGGGCTACTACTACTTCTGACGATCGCGCGCGGAGGCCGCCCCACTCGGCCGCCGCGCCAGTCTTGGGTATCTGAACGTGTGAGAGGCCTGGGGAGTCACAGAACGTGGAAGCGAAGAAGGACTACTACGAGGTGCTCGGCGTCCCGCGCGACGCCGACGCCAAGACGATCAAGCGCGCCTTCTTGAAGAAGGCGCGCACGCTGCACCCCGACGTGTCGGACGCGCCGGACGCCGAGGAGCGCTTCAAGGAGGTCAACGAGGCCTACACCGTGCTCTCCGACGACCAGAAGCGCGCCAACTACGACCGCTACGGCGACCCGGACGGCCCCGGCGGCTTCGGCTCGGACTACGTGGACGTCTCCGACATCTTCGGGGGCGGCGGCTTCGGCTTCGGCGACATCTTCGACACCTTCTTCGGGGGCGGCGGCGCCCGGGGCGGCGGCTCGGCGCAGCGCACGCGCGGGCGCGACATGGGCATCCGCCTCACCGTCACGCTCGAGGAGGCGGCCGCGGGCTGCCGCAAGACCGTGGCCTACTCGCGCCTCGCGCCGTGCGAGGACTGCGGCGGCACCGGCGCGGCCGAGGGCGGCAAGGCCCGCCCGTGCGACCGCTGCCACGGCACGGGGCGCGTCGTGGAGGTCCAGCGCACGATCTTCGGGCAGATGCAGACGCAGACCACCTGCCCGGCCTGCAACGGCCAGGGCCAGGTCATCGACCACCCCTGCGAGACCTGCGGCGGCCAGGGCCGCACCCCCTCGCGCGAGAAGGTCGAGGTGCAGGTGCCCGCCGGCGTCCACTCCGGCCAGACCATCACCGTGGAGGGCAAGGGCGAGGCCGGCGTGCGCGGCGCGGCGGGCGGCAACCTCGTCGTGAGCGTGGAGGTGGCCGACTCCGACCGCTTCGAGCGCCAGGGCGACGACCTGTTCTGCACCGTGCGCGTGGACTCGCTCGAGGCCATCGTGGGCACCACGGTCACCATCGACGGCATCCTCGAGGGCGAGCGCGTGAGCGTGGAGGTGCCCGCCGGCTGCCAGTTCGGCCAGCGCGTCACCGTGGAGGGCCTCGGCATGCCGCGCCAGGGCATGGCGGCGCGCGGCAACCTGGTCGCCGTCGTGCAGGTGGAGACCCCGCGCGACCTCACCAAGAAACAGGTCCTCGACGTGGCGGCGCTCGTGGCCGAGCGCGCGCTCGACGAGGGCGGCCGGGACGGCGAGAAGGGCGGGAAGCACGAGGCCGCCGCGGGCGAGCCCCACGAGCGCCACGCCGGCGCCGCCGCGGCCGCCGAGCACTTCGCGCACGAGCACTGGCACGCGCCCAAGAACCCGTTCAAGGGCGGGAGGCGGTGAGCGAGGCCGCGGGCGGGGTCGCCCTCGTCAACCTCGGCTGCCGCGTCAACCGCGTCGAGCTCGACCGCATGGCGGCCGAGCTGGAGGCTGCCGGCGCGCGCCTGGTGCGCGAGGACGAGGCCGACGTCGTGGTCGTGAACACCTGCGCCGTCACGGCCGAGGCCGAGGCCAAGACGAGAAAGGCCGTGCGCCGCGCGGCCGCCCTGCCGCGCCGCCCGCTCGTGGTGGCCACCGGCTGCGTGGCCAACCTCTTTGCCGACGAGCTCGCCGTCCTCGCGCCCACGGTCGAGGTCGTGCGCGAGAAGTCCCGCGTCGCCGCGCGGGCGCTCGATGCCCTCGGCCTCGCCGCGTCGAGCCCGGACGCGCCGCGGGTCGCGGCGCCCGTCTCGGCCCCCACGCCCACCGGGCGCACCCGCCCCGGGGTCAAGATCCAGGACGGCTGCGACAACCGCTGCTCCTACTGCATCGTCTGGCGCGCGCGGGGGGCGGGCCGCTCCGTGCCGGTCGCCGAGGTCACCTCCGAGGTAGCGGCCGCCTGCGAGCGCGGCGCGCGCGAGGTCGTCCTCACGGGCATCAACCTGGGGAGCTACCGCGCGGAGGGGCCCGACGGGCGCGAGCTGCGGCTCCCCGGGCTTCTCGCTCACCTGCTCGACGAGACCGGCGTCGGCCGGCTGCGCATCTCGTCGATCGAGCCGCCCGACGTCGACGACGAGCTCTGCCGCGCCATGGCCGCCTCGGCGGGCCGCGTGGCCCCCTTCCTGCACGTCTGCCTGCAGTCCGGCTGCGACGCCACGCTCGAGCGCATGGCGCGCCCCTACGACGCCGCGGGCTTTCTCCGCGTGGTCGAGCGCGCTCGCGCGGCCGTCCCCGGCGTGGCGCTGGGCACCGACCTCATCGTGGGCTTCCCGGGCGAGACGGACGAGGAGTTCGAGGAGTCGCTCGCGCTCTGCCGCGCGGCGCGCTTCTCGCGCATGCACGTCTTCCGCTACTCGCGGCGCCCCGGCACCCCGGCGGCCTCGATGCCGGGTCAGGTCCCGCCCGAGGTCAGCGCCAAGCGGGCGGCTCGCGCCCGCGCGCTCGCGGCGGAGATGCGCCGCGCGGAGGCTCAGCGCCTCGTGGGCTCCGACGACCTCGTGGTCGTGCAGGCCCCCGGCCGCGGCGTGACCGGCGGGCTCTTCGACGCCGTCGTGAACGCCGCGCTGCCCGTGGGGTCGCTCGTCCCCGTGCGCGTGAGCGGCGTGGCCGACGACGGCGTCACCCTGCTCGCCGCCGCGCGCTGACGCGACGCGCCCGCGCCGGGAGGGACGGGCCCCAATCGGCTATCATCGAGGCGAGCCAAGCGTCGTCAAGGAGGAGCATGGAGCCCACGCAGGTGCGCCTGACCATACCCGACTCGGTCGACCCGACCGTGCTGATGGGGCCCACCGACACGCTGCTGCGTCGCGTGGAGGGCGCCTTCGACGCGCTCGTCTCCGTGCGCGGCAACCAGGTCAGCGTCACGGGTGCCGCGGACGTGGTGGAGCAGGTGACCTCAGTCTTCTCGCGGATGATCGGCCTGGTGGAGGCTGGCGAGGCGCCGACTCCGGCTGACGTTGACCTCATCGTTGACCACGTGCGCCACGGGGCGGGCCGCGAGCCGGCGGGCTCCGACGACATCCTGCTCACCTTCCACGGGCGCGCCATCCGCCCCAAGACCGCCGGCCAGCGCCGCTACGTGGACGCCATCCGCTCGAGCACCGTGACCTTTGGGCTGGGGCCGGCCGGTACCGGCAAGACCTACCTGGCCATGGCGCTCGCGGTGGGCGCGCTCAAGCGGCGCGAGGTGGGGCGCATCGTCCTCGCGCGCCCGGTGGTGGAGGCCGGCGAGTCGCTCGGCTACCTCCCGGGCACCCTCCAGGAGAAGCTCGACCCCTACGTGCGCCCGCTCTACGACGCGCTCTTCGACATGACGAGCATCGAGCGCGGCAACGCCCTCATCGAGCAGGGCGTGATAGAGATCGCGCCGCTCGCCTACATGCGCGGCCGCACGTTCAACAACGCCTTCGTGATCCTCGACGAGGCCCAGAACACCACGCCCGAGCAGATGAAGATGTTCCTCACGCGCCTGGGCTTCTCGTCCACCTTCGTGGTGACCGGCGACGCCACCCAGCGCGACCTGCCCGGCGAGGGCGGCCTGGAGTCGGCCCGCCGCGTGCTCGAGGGGCTCGACGGCATCTCGTTCGTGGACCTCGACCGCAACGACATCGTCCGACATGCGCTCGTCGCCCGCATCGTGGACGCCTACGACGCCGACGCGCGCGAGAGGGGAGGGCTGAGGTCATGAGCGAGGACCTCTGCACCTGCGACCTGTCCGCCGAGGACGGCGCTCGGCTGGCGCTGAGCGACGAGGAGGTGCGCGCCGTCTGCGCCTCCGTGCTCGCCGCCGAGGGCGTGACGCGCCCGTGCCTGGTGTCGGTCTCGGCTGTGGGCGAGCCGCGCATCCGCGAGCTCAACGCCGAGTGGCGCGGGGTGGACGCCGCGACCGACGTGATCTCGCTCGAGTGCGAGCGCCCCGATGACGAGCACCTCGCGCCCGGGGAGCCCTGCGAGCTGGGCGACGTCGTGCTCGCCCCGGCCTACGTGGCGCGCCAGGCGGCCGCCTTCGGCACCACCGATGCCGACGAGACGCGCCTGCTGCTCGTCCACGGCCTGCTCCACCTGCTCGGGCACGACCACCTCGACGAGTCCGAGGCCGAGGCGATGGAGGCGCGCGAGATGGAGCTTCTCGACGCCCTCCCGACCGACGGCACGCTGAGCCGCGTGGTCCTCACGCGCCACCGCGAGGACGTGGGCGCATGATCCCCGGCTCGAACAGCGACCACCCGAGCTTCCGCCGGAGCTTCCTCTTCGCGCTGCAGGGCTTCCGCACGGCGGTGGCCACCGAGCGCAACATCAAGGTCATGCTCGCCGCCGGCGCCTGCGCCGTGGTGGCGGGCCTGGCGCTCGGGCTCGACCCGCTGAGCTGGGCGATCGTCCTTCTGTGCTGCGGGGTGGTCATCATGGCCGAGCTCTTCAACACCGCGGTCGAGACCGTGGTCGACCTCGTGTCGCCCGAGTTCCACCCGCTGGCCGGCCGGGCCAAGGACATCGCCGCGGCGGCGGTGTGGTTCCTCTCGGCGCTCGTGGCCGTGGTGGGCATCCTGGTCTTCGCCAACGCGATACTCAACTGAGGGGGAGAGATGGCCGAGAAGGACGCGCCGTTCCGAAGCGGCTTCGTGGCCCTGGTGGGCCGTCCCAACGCGGGCAAGTCGACGCTGCTCAACGCCTGCATTGGCGAGAAGGTCGCCATCACGAGCCCGGTGGCGCAGACCACGCGCCGCCGCATGCGCGCGGTGATCAACACCGAGTGCTCGCAGCTCGTGATTATCGACACGCCGGGGCTGCACAAGCCGCACGACCCGCTCGGCACCGAGCTCAACCGCGCCGCCCTCGCCGAGCTGACCGACGCCGACGCCGTGGCGTTTCTCGTGGACGCCACCAAGCCGGTGGGCCACGGCGACGAGTGGGTGGCGGGGAAAGTGGGGTGCTCCGGGGGGGAATCCCAGCTTCTCGTGTCCCCCACAGCAGACCCCACCACACCCCAA
>NZ_CBIFYV010000090.1:0-9143 GCF_966187215.1 Thermophilibacter sp. | reverse complement strand
CTGGCGGCGGGCCGGGTGACGGCATGTGCCGGGGAGCGACGGGGGCGCTACCATCTGGAGGGACTCTTTGGCCGAGTGGAGGGGTGACATATTGGGAGGGGCGCACGGGACGCACGGACGATGGGGCTCGGCGGGTCGCGGGGCCCGGTCCCGTCGGACGTGGATCATGGTGGCGAGCGCCCTTGCGCTGCTCGTCGTCAGCGTCGCTCTGTACGCGACCGCCCTCTCGGGGCTGCTCCCGCTCGACATGGGGCGGACGGCCGTTCTCGGGAACGCGCCGGTCGACGACGAGCGCGTGGAGGGCGCCCCGGCTGACGGGCGCGACCAGGGGGCCTCGGGGGGCGAGGCGGACCCGAGCGCCGCGCCGACCGACGGTGACGCGGCGGGAGGCGACCACGCCTCGGGCGACGGAGGTGAGGCGACCGCAACGGGGGACGAGGACGGCTCCGCGCCGGTCGACGCCGGCGGCGACGGGTCGGCCGGCACCACGGCGCCGGGCGCGTCCGACAGCGGCTCCGGCGACGAGGGCGCTGCCGAGCCTCCGGCTGCTCCCGACAACGGCTCCGGCGGCGCGGGCGGCGTCGGGCCGTCGTCCGGCGGCGACATCTTCTCGTCCGTTCCCAGCGAGGCCGAGGAGGCGGAGTTTCGGGCGTTTCTCGCCGCCAGGGCCTCCGCGATCCCGGGGTACCTGCGGCAGGCCGAGGCCTGCGCGAGCGACTTCGAGCGCGACAGCCTGAGCGCGAGCCTGTCCACGCGGCGCGCCCACCTGGGGAGCTGCTCGTCGCTCGGCCAGCAGCTTCTCTCGGAGTACGCGGCCGTGGTCAACCGGCCTCGCTCCAACTACTCCGCCTACTGCGACGAGCAGGAGCGGCTTATCGGCGCGTACCGGTGCCTGGGCAGCTACGTGGGCCGCTACGAGTCGGCCTGGGACGTCAACACGAGCTATGACGACCCGCGCGGCCACGAGGACGAGTTCCGTCGTCCGCTCGGCGCCGCCGCGGGCGACCTCTCGGAGTTCCACGGCTACTATGACGGGTTGTCGCTGTGAGCGAGAGGGACGAGAGGCTGACGGGGACGTGCGGGGACGACGCCGGCCCGTTCTCCGCCGCTACGCCTCCCGAGCGCGGCGGCGGAGCGTTCCGCGTCGCTCGCCTCGAGGACCTCGAGGCGCCCTTCTCGCTCGGCGGCGAGGAGCGTGACGCCTACCTGAGGCGCTTCTCGACGCTCTTCGTCGACGGGGGGAGGTCCCGGCGCGGCGGGCTCGGTCGCGTGACGTTCGCCACCAACGCCTGGGGCGAGCGGCTTGCCCTCAAGACGCCTCTGGACGACGCTTCCGCGGCTGGCGAGAGGGGCGAGGAGTCCGTTGCCTGCGCGGCGATGCGGCGCGAGTACGAGTGCCAGCGGAGCCTGGCGCTGCTTCGGGGCTTCCCCCGCCTCTATGCCTTCGGAACGCTCGACGGCGCGCCCGCCATCGTGATGGAGTGGGTCGAGGGCGTGACGCTGGCGGAGGCCGTTGCCCGGGGGCTCGCCGTGGACGATGACGGGCGCGTCTCTCCGCTCACCGTGGCCCGGATTGGGCGCGACCTCTTCGAGCTGCTGGCACGGCTGTCGCTTGTGGGCGACGGGCTGGCCCACCGCGACGTCTCGCCGGCCAACGTCATGATCCGGACGGCGCGGCGCACGCTTGCCGAGCAGCGCGCGGACGGGTCGTTTGACCTGTGTCTCATCGATTTCGGATCGGCGGAGCCCGTGGCGGAGGCAGCCGGGTCGTTCACCGGCGCGCACGCCGCGCTGCGCCGCGCCACCGTCGGCTACGCGCCGCCCGAGATGCTGACCGACGACCTCGCCGCGGTCGCGCGGCTTCGGCGCTCCCGCGCGGTGGACGTCTACGCCGCGGGCAGCGTGCTGTGCGAGCTGCTGGGCGGGCGGCTGCCCTTTCCGAGCGTCGCGCGCGACACGTCTCCCGGCCGCCACAAGGTCGAGCGGGCTCCGGAGCGTCCCGTTCCCGTGCACCGCGCGTGCGCTCGCCTGTCCGACGTGCTCGCACGCGAGAAGGAGGTCGCCGTGCTCGTGGCGCCGCTCGCGCTGGAGCGAGGGCTCTCGCCGTCCGACGAGGGGCTGCGGCGCGCGCTCTCGCTCGTTGACGAGCAGGTGGCGGACACGGTCATGTCGTGCCTCGCCGTGGACCAGCGAAGAAGGCCCGCGCCCGAGGCCGTGCGCGACGAGCTCGACGCGCTTGCGGAGCGCTATGCGGGCAACGTTCGGCGGGCGCTCTCGGGCGAGCCGCTTCCCCTTTGCATGGTCGGCACGGCATGGACGTCGGTCGGCAGGGGAGCGGCCGGGAGACGCGCGCTTCGGATGGCCGCGCGGGTGACGGGCGCCGTGGCCTCGCTGGGCGTTGCCGGTGCGACGTCCTGGCTCGTCGGGGAGGGGCCCGCGGCGGCGGCCGCGGTCGCGGCGCTGCTCCTGGCACCGTGCGCGATCGCGCTGATTCTTCGCGGGCGCGACGTCGGAGGCGGGCGGGCCTTCGTGCGCGGGAGCGTCTCGCTGCTCGCGTGCGCGCTCGTCGCCTCGGTCGCGCTCTGGGCGCTGACGGGGCCCGGCGCGCGGCTCGACGCGACGCTCGCGGCCCTGCTCGTCTGCTCGAGCGCGACGTGGCTGGTGCTCACGGTCGACCGCGCGTGCGCGCTCATGCCGGGCGTCGTTCGCGAGACGCGCCGCGGGCTGTCCGCCCCGCGCGGCGACCCGCGACCGTAACGAGAGGGCCCCGGAACTTGCTTAGCGAGGATTCCGCTTCAGCGCATCCTCGCGTGCAAGCTCCGGGGCCCGGCCTCGCGCTATGGGCGAACGCCCTACTTCTTGGCCTTGCCCTGGTTGGCGACGGCGTTGATCTTGGCCTCGATGGTGGCCGGGTCGCCGATGTAGTGCTTGTCGACGACGTTCCAGTCCTTGTCGAAGGTGTAGGCGCACGGCACGCCGGTCGGGATGTTGACCTCGAGGATCTGCTCGGGGGTCAGCTTCTCGAACTGCATGACGAGGGCGCGCAGCGAGTTGCCGTGGGCGGCGATCAGCACGCGCTTGCCGGCCTCCATCTGCGGCTTGATCTCCTGCTCGAAGTACGGCCAGGCGCGGGCGATGGTGTCCTTGAGGCACTCGGTGTAGGGGAGGTCCTCGGCGGGCACGTCACGGAACATCTCGAGCATGTGCGGGTCGCGCGGGTCGCCGGGCTCCAGCGCGGGCGGCTGCACGTCAAAGGAGCGGCGCCAGATCTTGACCTGCTCCTCGCCGTGCTCGGCGGCGGCGTCGGCCTTGTTCAGGCCCTGCAGGGCGCCGTAGTGGCGCTCGTTGAGCTGCCAGGCTTTGTGGACGGGCAGCCAGTTGCGGTCGAGCTCGTCGAGCACGCAGTTGAGCGTGTGGATGGCGCGCTTGAGCAGCGAGGTGTAGCAGACGTCGAAGTCATAGCCGGCCTCCTTGAGGGCCTTGCCGCCGGCGTGGGCCTCCTCGCGGCCGGTGTCGGTGAGGTCGACGTCGGTCCAGCCGGTGAAGAGGTTGAGCTTGTTCCACTCGGACTCACCGTGGCGAACGATGACGAGCTGCATGGTCTGGTCGTCGGACATGGGGCTTCCCTTCTCGATGCGAACTTTGCGCGGCGTGGCCGCCCAACGGTTACAGTATGACGCATCGGGTATAGTTGCCGTAGGTTAACACCAAAAGTTCCCGACCCTGCCCCGGGAGGCGCCCATGAGCCCCGCCGACATCGTCATTCTCCTCGTCATCGCTGCCCTTCTCGTCCTGTGCGCGCGCAGCCTGCGGCGCTCCGGCGCCGCGTGCGCCGGGTGCGGCAGCGCCTCGAGCTGCTCGGCCCACGCCACGGGCGCGCCGTGCCCCGCCGCCTCCGACATGCTGCGCCGCGCCGAGTCCGCGCTGGGCCAGAACGTCCCCGGGGGCGGTAACAGGCGCGAAACACATATGTGAGACCCTTCCTCCAAACGACCGAAACCCGGAGGCTCCGGAGGAGATCACATGAGCACCGAGAAGGACATCGACTTCGTCCTGCGCACCGTCGAGAAGCGCGACATCCGCTTCGTCCAGCTGTGGTTCACTGACGTCCTGGGCAACCTCAAGTCCTTCGCGATCTCGCCCGAGGAGCTCGAGGAGGCGTTCGAGGAGGGCATCGGCTTCGACGGCTCGTCCATCGACGGCTTCGCCTCGCTCGAGGAGTCCGACATGCTGGCCTTCCCGGACCCGGACACCTTCACGCTGCTGCCGTGGCGCCCGAGCGAGTCGGGCGTGGCGCGCGTCTTCTGCGACGTCTACACCCCCGCGCGCGAGCCCTTTGACGGCGACCCGCGCCGCTGCCTGCTCAAGGTCTTCCAGCAGGCGGACGAGAAGGGCTACGTCCCCAACGTGGGCCCCAAGATCGAGTACTTCTACTTCGACAACGACCTCGACCCGGTGCCGCTCGACCTGGCCGGCTACTTCGACCTCACGCCGATGGACACGGCCAACGACCTGCGCCGCCAGACCACCCTCACGCTCGAGAAGATGTCGATCCCGGTGCAGTACTCCTACCATGCGGCCGGCCCCTCGCAAAACGGCGTCGAGCTGCGCTTCACCGAGGCCGTGAGCTGCGCGGACAACATCATGACGGCGCGCCTGGTCATCAAGCAGGAGGCCGCCCAGCAGGGGATGTTCGCCTCGTTCATGCCCAAGCCCATCTCGAGCGCGCCGGGCTCGGCGATGTTCCTCTACCAGTCGCTTCTGGACCACGACGGCGAGAACCTCTTCTGGGCCGAGCGCGAGGAGCACTCCACGCACCTCTCCGAGCTCGCCGAGCACTACATCGCGGGCATCCTGCGCTACGCGCCGGAGTTCACGCTCGTCACCAACCCCACGGTCAACTCCTACAAGCGCTTCATCTCCACCGGCGAGGTGCCCACCTACGCCACGTGGGGCCGCCGCAACCGCTCCGCGCTCGTGCGCCTTCCCACGCACAAGCCGGGCAAGCACATCGCCACGCGCATCGAGCTGCGCAGCCCCGATCCCACGGCCAACCCGTACCTGGCCCTGGCCGTCACCATCGCGGCCGGTCTCAAGGGCATCGAGGACGAGCTGCCGCTGCCGGAGGAGTCCACCTGCGACACCTTCAACGCGAGCGACCGCGAGCTGGCCGAGCGCGGCATCGAGCGCCTGCCCCGCACCCTCGGCGAGGCCATCGACCGCTTCGAGGCGTCCGACCTCATGCGCGAGGTCCTCGGCGACCACATCTTCACCTACTTCGTGCGCGAGAAGCGCCGCGAGTGGGGGGAGTTCTGCACCTCCGTCACCGACTGGGAGCGCGAGCACTACTACGGCGGCGTGTAGGGCCGAGAAGATCCGTCGAGCCCGGGGCGCCGGGCCCCTGGAGCTTCTCGCTGTCCGACAGCCCGAGCTCCTCGTTATTCTGTGACACGGCTGCCAGAAACGGGCGGCGATTGGGTGTTTGGGCCCTGGCGTGTTGTCAGCGAGACCCTTCTCGTCACAAACCATGTGCGGTTGGGTGGCATCTTTTATGTGAATATCAACGCTGCCACCCAATCGTCGGCCTTTCGTGGCGAGAAGGACGCCGTGGGACGAGAAACGCGCGCCTTCGGGCGGTTGGATATCAAACATGCCACCCAACCGCACATGGTTTTGGCAGAGGGGCCGGTGTGGGCGCCGGGGATGGCTCCGCAACGCTGCCCAATCGCACGCGGTTTGGGTGGGGCACGACCAGAGAGGCACCCGGCCTCGCTCTGCCATGCGTATCGATTGTGTTAAGAATTCGTCAAGCTGCGTCTGAGGCGTGGTCTCGGCATCAGACTCACAAGTTGGCGACGGGCGGGGCGCGTGCCCTGACACGGGAAGACCCGTGCCTCCGTCGGGAAAGGGCGTGACCACGCGCCAAAACACACTGGGGAAGGAACCCACATGCAGAACCTGAGCAGGCGTAACTTTCTGACCGTTGCCGGCGCGGCGGCGGGCTCGCTGGCGCTGGCCGGCTGCAACGGCAACCAGCAGGCTGCCGACGACACCGCCTCTACCGACGAGGGCACCGACGACACCGCCGCCGACAGCGAGATGACCCTCGTGACCGAGGGCGCCATCACCTTCGGCGTCTCGCCCGACTACCCGCCCTTCGAGAACCTCGAGAACGGCGAGCACGTCGGCCTCGACATGGACCTCGGCCGCGCGATCGCCGAGCAGCTCGGCCTCGAGTGCGTCTACAACGACCAGGACTTCGACTCCATCATCCCGGGCGTCGTCGCCGGCACCATCGACGCCGGCCTCTCGGGCATCTCCATCACCCCGGAGCGCGAGGAGCAGGTCGTCTTCTCCGACCCCTACTACGTTGACAACCAGGCCGTCGCCACGATGTCCGACAACGCCGACATCACCGAGGACAACGCGGCCGACGCGCTCAACACCGCGGACGTGACGATCGCCGTCCAGAGCGGCTCCACCGGCGCCGACTTCGCGGCCGAGAACTTCCCCAACGCCACGCAGCTGCCGTTCCCGCAGTTCACCGACGCCTTCGCCGCGGTCAACTCCGGCCAGGCCGACGCCGTCTGCGGCAACGCCGCCGTGGTGAACCAGATGCTCTCCGGCGCCTACACCGACATGCACACGGTGCTCACCTCCGCCACGGGCGAGGAGTACGCCATCGCCGTCAGCAAGGACAACCCCGCCCTGCTCGACGCCATCAACGGCGCCCTCAAGACGCTCACCGACGACGGCACCATCGACCAGCTCATCTCCGACAACATGGGCTAGGCCGCGCCTCGAGCGTAACCGTCTGATCGCGCGACCCCTCTCCGCTTCACCGGGGAGGGGCCGCGCGCCCTACCGAAGCGAGGCCATGTTGAACACATCCCACCACGCGCGTCCCCGCGTCCTTCTCGCCGTCCTCGCCGCGGCGCTGTTCGCGTGCGCGACGGCGCTCGCGCTGGCCGTCCCCGCAAGCGCGATGGAGGCCGTGCGCTGCACCGGCCGCCCCAACTCCGAGGACGACCCCACCGCCATCATGGGCGACACCCAGTCGCGCATCACGTTCGAGGCCACCGTCGAGGACGGGGAGGGCGTGAGCGCGCTCACGCTGCACATCCCCGACGGCACGACCTTCTCGACGGACGACCTGGCCGTGACGCTGCTCACCGGCGACGACCTCATGACGAGAAACGACGTCGACTACACCGAGACCGTGAGCGGCCAGGACCTCACGCTCGACTTCGCCGAGCCGCTCGAGCAGGCCGGGCACCTCAACGTCATCGTCTACGACGTGTACTTCCCCGTGTCGGGCGGCGACCAGCAGGTCGAGGCCACCTACGAGCTCGCCGACGGCTCCGAGCACCAGATCGAGGGCATCCCGTCGATCCCCGTCCAGGGCGTCTCGGCCACCGAGCAGGTCTCGCGCTGGCTCGAGGACCAGGCCTGGGTGCAGGCGTGGAACTCCAACCGGTTCCTGCACCTGTTCTTTGACCCCACGATGATCGTCACGAGCTTCCCGGTGGTGCTCAACGGCTTCTTCATGTCGATCGCCGTGGTGGCCATCGCGTTCCCGCTGGCGATCCCGCTGGCGCTGCTGCTGGCGATCATGCGCCTGTCGAAGTTCGTGGTGTGGCGCGGCATCGCCACCACCTACGTCAACTTCATGCGCGGCACGCCGCTGTTCCTGCAGATTTACGTGGCGTTCTTCGGCCTGCCGCTCGCGGGCATCAGCCTGCCCAACTTCCCGCTGGGCGTGATCGTGCTGATGCTCAACTCGGGCGCCTACATGTGCGAGGTCTTCCGCGCGGGCATCCTGTCCATCAACAAGGGTCAGCACGAAGCCGCGCGCTCGCTCGGCATGACGAGCCTGCAGACGATGGTCTACGTGGTGCTGCCCCAGATGTTCCGCCAGGTGATCCCCAACCTCACCAACGAGTTCATCACGCTCTACAAGGACTCGTCGCTGCTGGCGGCCGTGGGCATCATGGAGCTCGTGATGTACGCGCGCACGATCGTGGCATCCACCGGCTCGATCACGCCCTACATCGTGGCCGCGGCGTTCTACCTGGTGATCACGCTGCCGCTCTCCAAGGTGACGCGTCACCTGGAGGACCGCGTGCGCGGCCACCGCACCCGCAAGCACGCGCAGACCGCGGCCCCCGCGCTCGCGGGCGAGAAGGGAGGCTCCGATGAGTGACGCCAAGACGACGGACGCGGCCGCTGCCGCCGCCGCGGCCCCGGCCGCCGGCGACGACGTGGTCCTGCGCATCTCCGACCTGCACAAGAGCTTCGGCGAGACGGTCGTGCTGCGCGGCATCGACCTGGACATCCACCGCGGCGAGGTCGTGGTGGTGCTCGGCCCGTCCGGATCGGGCAAGTCCACGATGCTGCGCTGCCTCAACCGCCTCGAGGAGCCCACGAGCGGCCACATCTACTTCGAGGGCACCGACATCTGCGACAAGGGCACCAACCTCAACGACCTGCGCAAGCACCTCGGCATGGTGTTCCAGCAGTTCAACCTGTTCCCGCACCTCGACGCGCTGCACAACGTCATGCTCGCGCAGCGCAAGGTGCTCGGGCGCAGCGCCGAGGAGGCCGAGCGCGTGGCGCGCGAGCAGCTCGCGCGCGTGGGCCTGGCCGACCGCGTGGACTACTTCCCCGACGAGCTCTCCGGCGGCCAGCAGCAGCGCGTGGCCATCGCCCGCGCCCTGGCCATGGACCCGCACGTGATGCTCTTCGACGAGGCCACCTCGGCGCTCGACCCCGAGCTGGTGCGCGGCGTGCTCGACGTCATGCGCGAGCTGGCGCGCGGCGGCATGACCATGGTCGTGGTCACCCACGAGATGGGCTTCGCGCGCGACGTCGCCGACCGCGTGATCTTCATGGAGGGCGGCGTGATCGTGGAGCAGGGCACGCCCGAGGAGGTCTTCGAGCACCCCAAGAGCCAGCGCACCGCCGAGTTCCTCGGCAGCATCGACTAGCCCTCGCGCGGGGCGGGCGGGCCCGTGAGGCCGCCGCGTCCCGCGCGCGGGCCGCGCCGCCGGCCCCACTGACGTTTCCGGCGTGTTTCTCGCATGTTGCGGACCAGTCGCGAGCTGCGCGGCGTTCGCACAGGGTTGGCTCCACGGGCCGTGCGG
>NZ_CBIFYV010000089.1:0-14617 GCF_966187215.1 Thermophilibacter sp. | reverse complement strand
GCGTGGCGCGGGGCGTTCGGGCGAGACAGGACGCCGACGGGGGCGCTATGATTGCGGGTGTCCGGGCCCGCGGTCCCGCGCCCATGCTCCTATTAGGTCATGGCCGTCCCGCGGCCGCGCCGCGCGGGGCGGGGCAGGTCGCACCGAGGGCAGCCCCAAGGGGCGCCGGCACACTCCGGAGCCACCACCCCGCGCCGCGCATCATAGCCCGGAACGGGCTCCCGGGCCACTAAACAGTATCGGCGTACACTCCCGCCGGTTACGTACGCAGTTGCAAGTTTGAAACGGGCTTCTCGCCAGCAAAACCGCAGGCCAGAAGCTTGACGAGAGGTACATGAGTTCTGGAACAGTGTACGTAACCGGCAGGAGCGTACGTAACCGCCCTAGAGCATGTTGCGCTCCTTGAACTCGGCCTGGACGGTGGCGAGCATGAGCTCGACGTCGTCGATGCCGAGGTGGCGCTCCGACTCGTGGGGCTTGAGCGTGCCGCGGCGGCGAGCCCAGCTCTCGAGCGACGCCGGGCGCTGCTCGTGCGGCAGCAGGCGCGTCTCGGGGTCCACGCGCCGGCAGACGTCGCGCGTGTCGATCACGGTCACGCGCCCGGCCTTGCGGGCCTCAGCGTAGCCGTCGATGTGCAGCATGAACCACGAGTCCTCGAACGCGGCGTTGTGCGCCATGAACGGGTAGGCGGTCAGCGCGGCGAGAATGGCCTGCTGGGCGCGCTTGTCGTCGCGGAAGGCGGGGCGGCCCTCGAGATCGGACCACTGGATCTTGTGGATGTCCGCCAGCGGCACGCCCTTCTCGGCGTACATCGCGGGCAGGCCGAAGTAGGCGGCAAAGGGGTCGTGCGGCCTGGCCTTGGGCCCCACGGTCATGAACTCGAGGCCGACGTTGATGATGTAGCCGCGCGACGGGTCGCGGTCGGTGGTCTCGATGTCGATGCCCACCACCGGGCCCGACACCGGCGCGTCGACCCAGGCCACGTTGAGGTCGCGCGCATCGGGCCCGGCCAGGGCCGCGACCTGCGCGTCCGTGCGGTGCTGGAGCACCGCGACCGCGTGGATGAGGTCGGCCGGGGAAAGCGAGCGCGCCAGGCACGTGGTCGAGACGTCGCGCAGGCGCTCGATGCCAAAGCGGTCGCAGACGTCGCGGTTGCGATCGGCGAGCGAGCGCACGAGCTCGAACGAGAACGGCTCCTTGCCCGCCGGCGCCTCACGCCACGCGGCGAGCAGCGTGGAGAGCGCCTCCTCGTTGCGGGCGCGCTCCGCCGAGAGCGACGCGTCGTCCACCAGGAATCCGGGGAAGACGAGGGCGTTCGCGCACTCTATGGCCTGACTGAGATCCACGGGTCTGCCTCCGTAGCAAAAGGGGCCGCCGGAAGTCCCGGCGGCCCCCTACCCTAGCAGAAACGGGGCGCTCGCGACGCGACGGGCTGGGCGGCCGGCGCGCGGGCGGCGCGAGCTTCTCGCCCCCTACTCGGCGAAGAAGACGCGACCGTCGTTGCGCGGCTTGGCCTCGGGCTCCTGCGCGGGGTAGCCCAGCACGCAGTGGCCGATGCCCTCGTAGTCGCCCTCGACGCCCAGCTCGGCCAGGATCGCGCGGCCCTCGGGCGTGTCGAACTCCTCCTTGGCGCGGTGAATCCAGCAGCTGCCGAGCCCGAGCGCGTGCGCCGCGAGCATGAGGTTGCCCATCACGAGGCTGCCGTCGTAGACGTGGGTGGGCACGTCGCGCGGCGCCAGCACCACGAGCACGACCGGCGCGCCGTAGAACGGGTCGGTGCCCGGCTTGCCCATGATCTGGGCGTTCATGGCGCTGAGCCGGTCGCGCAGGGCACGATCGGTCACGGCGACGACGATCGGGTCCTGCCGCCCCATGCCGCTCGCCGCCCACAGGCCCGCGTCGATCACCTGCTCGATCTGCTCGCGGGTAGGCATCTCGTCGGTGTAGGCGCGCACGCTGCGGCGCTCGCGCAGGGCCCGGATGACCTCGTTCATGGCTGCCTCCTCGGATCGGTTGCTGAGGCAGTTATACCCCAAGCGCGGAGGGCGGCGGCCCGGTTACTGGGCGGGGGTGGCGCGGACAGCCCGCCGGCCGTGTCCCTCTCCCCAAACAACCCGCAAAATCTGACTTTTCAGAAACCCAATCGTGCGATTATATGGTTGTGAAATCATTTTTTGCGGGTTGTTGGACGAGGGCAGGGGTGGCATATGCCGACGCAGAGAGGGCGAGCCCCCTACTCCCCCACCTCGCGCAGGAGGTCGGCGGGGTCTACGCCGTAGAGCCGCGCGAGCTTGACGAGGTTGGTCGTGCTGGGCTCGGACGTACCCTGCTCCCACTTGGAGACGGCCTGCCGACTCACACCGACCTTCTCGGCCACAAGCTCCTGCGTCATATGGCAGCGCTCGCGATGCGCCCGCAGCACCTCGCCGAGCGAGCGGCGCTGCGCCACGGTCTCGGGGTCGCGCGACGCGCGCTCCTGCCGCAGGAACCAGCGGATGGCCAGGATCGCCAGGACCACCATCAACACCCAGGGCAAGACCCGGATCAGCAGCAGCGGAATCATGATCGCAAGCTCGCTCGGACCCATTCCCAGAATCATCTGGCACCTCCCGACCTCGACCCTCTTTGGTAGAACCATAGCCCTCGGGGTCCGGTTGCGCCCACCACCTATCGCGCAACGTGCGGTTGCAGCGCGGTTGCGGCCGGCGCGGGGCCATCCGCTGACTGTACCCCTCTCCCCCAAACAACCCGCAAATTCTGACTTTTCAGAAACCCAATCATGCGAATATATGGTTATGAAATCATTTTTTGCGGGTTGTTGAGGCGGGAGGGGACGACGGGCGTGGGTGAAGCGAGAAGGGCCCGTCAGGCGAGAAGGGCCCGTCGGCCGCAGGCCTGACGCGTGAGGGACGCGCCCGGCGCGGGCCTACGAGAAGAGCCCGAGGCGCACGAGGGCGCGGCGGAACCCGACGTAGTCGATCGCGCTCGAGTCGCGCAGGGTCGTGAGGCAGATGGGGATGACCGCGGCGTCGACGATGGGCCGGATGACGCCGTCTGCCTCCGCGCCGGTGATGTTGCCGGCCACGATGAACGAGTAGCCCCCGCGCCGCATCAGCGCCACCGCCTCGTCGTGGCCGCACACGCGCACGCGCTCGGAGCGCAGGCCAAGCGCCGCGTACGCCCCCACGACGGCGCGAGAGAAGTGCTCGAAGCGCACCGGGTCGAGCACGGGGTAGTCGCCGAGCTCGTCGATCGTGACCTCGGGGCGCCCGGCGAGGGGATGCCCAGGAGGAAGCAGCGCCGCCGACGACATGCCGCCCAGGGATCCGCAGGTTACGTCGTCGGCCTCGAGCGGTCCCAGCGTGATGAGGGCGTCCACGCGCCCCGCGCGCAGCTCGTCGAGCGCGGTGTCGCAGGGCACGAACGGCACCGTCACGCGCCGGCCGATCACCTTGGACGAGACCGCCGAAATCAGCGAGACCAGCCGGTCGACGCCGGCGTACTCGAGGCAGCAGAAGCCCATGCGGAACGGCTCGTCGAGGGAGGCCACGCGAACGCCGGAGCGGGCGAAGCGCTCGAGGTCGTCCCACTCGTCGAGCACGCGGCGGGCGCGCCCGGCGAGCGCGCGACAGAAGGGAGTGGGGCGGACGCCGCCGCTCAGGCGCTCGAAGAGCGGCGCGCCGAGCTTGGACTCGAGCTCGGCCATGGACTTGGAGACCGCCTGCACCGAGACGCCCTGGCTCGCCGCGGCGGCCGAGAAGCTGCCCAGCTCGACGATCGAGCAGACGTACCTGAGCTGCTTGACGTTCAACGTACCCCCTCCCACAAGACAGCAGCCAACCCTTTAACTATGGCACGCGGCCACTTACATATGGTGGCGCGGCACTCCGTCCTCAAGCCCGAGTTGACCGTGCTGCGCCCACCGCGCAAACGCAACGCGCGCCGAGAAGGACGCGCGCTCGCAGATTGCTCGGCCGCGGTCGCGCACGGCGCGCCTAGACTGGGCTGTGACTGGCCATCCGGGCCTCAGGGAACAGCAAGAGGGAGGACCTCCCCATGGCAGATACGAAGAAGCGCCCCCGCCGCACGCAGGCAGACGCCGCGGCCGCCCGGCCGCACCCGCTCGCCCGCTCCGCCGCGCGCGCCCGCGCCGACGCCGTCTACTTCCGCCGGCTGCGCGCGGCCCATGACGAGCTGCGCTGGCTCTACATGGAGCTCTACGACAACGGCGCGATGTTCGCCGAGCTCGTGGACGAGATGCGCGCCTTCTACGACGAGCGTCCCGAGGCCCTGCGCGCCCTCGACGAGCGACGCGAGGGCCGCGCGTGGTATCGCGACCGCGACATGCTCGGCATGCAGATCTACGTAGACAACTTCGCCGGGACCCTGCGCGGCGTGCAGGACCGCCTCGACTACGTCGAGCGCTGCGGCGTCACGTACCTGCACCTCATGCCGTTCCTCGACACGCCGTCCGACCGCAGCCGCTCGGACGGCGGCTACGCGGTCAAGGACTTCCGCCGCGTGAACCCCGAGCTCGGCACGATGGACGACCTCGCCGCGCTCGCCGCGCGCTGCCACGAGCGCGACATCAGCCTGTGCATGGACTTCGTGATGAACCACACCTCGGAGGACCACGAGTGGGCGCGCCGGGCCCGCGCGGGCGAGGGCGAGTACATGAGCCGCTACTTCTTCGAGTCCAACCAGGCGGTGATCGACCAGTACGACCGCGAGGTGCCGCAGGTCTTCCCCACCACGGCCCCCGGCCAGTGGACCTACCTGCCCGAGCGCGGCCAGTGCGTGATGACGCAGTTCTACCCCTACCAGTGGGACCTGAACTACCGCAACCCGCGCGTGTTCAACGAGATGATGTACAACTTCCTGTACCTTGCCAACCAGGGGATCGACGTCATGCGCCTCGACGCCGTCCCCTACATCTGGAAGCAGCTCGGCACCAACTGCCGCAACCTCCCGCAGGTGCACACCATCGTGCGCATGATGCGCCTGATCTCCGAGGTGGTCTGCCCGGGCGTGGCCCTTCTCGGCGAGGTGGTCATGGAGCCCGACAAGGTCCTCCCCTACTTCGGCACGGTCGAGAAGCCCGAGTGCCACATGCTCTACAACGTCACCACGATGGCCACCACCTGGCACACGGTGGCCTGCCGCGACACGCGCCTGCTGCGCCGGCAGCTCGACGTGGTGTGCGGCCTGCCGCGTGAGTACACCTTCCTCAACTACCTGCGCTGCCACGACGACATCGGCTGGGGGCTCGACTACCCCGCGCTCGAGGCCTGGGGCATGGAGGAGGTCGCGCACAAGCGCTTTCTCAACGACTACTTCTGCGGCCGCGTTCCCGGCAGCACGAGCCGCGGCGTCCTCTACAACGCCGACCCCGTGACCGGCGACGCGCGCCTCTGCGCCACCACCGCGTCGCTGTGCGGCATCGAGGCGGCCGGCTTCGAGAACGACGAGGCCCAGATGGACGTGGCCGTGCGCAAGGACGTCATGCTGCACGCCTACCTGCTCGCGCAGTCGGGGCTGCCGATCCTCTACAGCGGCGACGAGGTGGGCCAGGTCAACGACTACTCCTACCAGGAGGACCCCGAGCGCGCCGACGACTCGCGCTACATCCACCGCGGGCGCTTCGACTGGGTGCTCGTGGACAGGATCGACGAGTCGGGCACCGTGCAGCAGCGCCTCTTCGACGCCCTGCAGGAGCTGGAGGCCGTGCGCCGCGCCCACGGCGTCTTTGACGCGGACGCCGCCGTGGAGGTCTCCGACTACAGCGACCCCGCGATCCTGTGGCTCACGCGCCGCGCGGGCGACGAGACGCTCTTCGCGATCTTCAACTTCTCGGACGAGCCGCGCGAGGTCTGGATGCCGGGCGAGGTGAGCTGCGAGGACCTGCTGACGGGCGAGAGGGGCGCGCTCGAGCGGACGGAGCTTCCCGCCTGGGACTTCGCCTGGCTGCTCGTGCGGTAGGGCCCGCGCTCGCGATCCGAGCTAGCGCGTCGCGAGCGCGGCCTCGAGGGACGATAATGAAATAGCCCATATCGGCGACAACACCGAGCTAGCGCGTCGCGAGCGCGGCCTCGAGGCGCCGGCCCAGGGCGGACAGCACGAGTACCAGCGCGTAGTAGATGACCGCGGCGACCAGGAGCGGCTCGAACGCGCGGAACGTGATCGACTGGATGGTCGTGGCCGTCTTGAGCACGTCCACGACGCCGATCGTCGAGACGAGCGAGGACCCCTTGAGCATCGTGATGGTCTCGTTGACCAGCGCCGGCGCGGTCGAGCGCAGCGCCTGCGGGAGAACGACGCTGCGCATCGTCTGCAGGTACGTCATCCCGAGCGCGCGGGAGGCGTCCCACTGCCCCGCGCCCACCGCGGAGATCCCGCCGCGCAGCACCTCCGAGATCGTGGCCGACCCGTTGAGCCCGAAGGTGATGACCCCCGCCTCGAGCGGGGTGATGGCCCAGCCCGTGAGCTGCGGCGTGGCGAAGTACGTCATGAAGAGCAGCACCATGAGGGGGACGCCCCGGAAGACCGAGGTGTAGAGGCGCAGCGCCGCCCGGACCGGCCGCCACGGCTGCACCTTGAGCACGGCGAGAAGCACGCCGAGCAGGAGCGCCACCGCGAGCGAGAGCACCGTGAACAGAAGCGTCACGCCCACGCCGTCGCGAAACATCAGCAGGTAGGGCTCTATGAGGTCGAAGCGCATCGGTTTCCCTCGCGCGCCGCGCGCAGCCGCTAGGACGCGGCGACGAAGTCCGGGCCCACCCACTCCGAGACGAGGGAGTCGAGCGTGCCGTCGTCGCGCATGTCCGAGATGGCCTGGTCGAACAGGGGGATGAAGTCGGCGCCCTTCCACCCCATGACGCGATAGGCGCCCACGTAGTCCGAGGTCTCGTCCGACGGGAGCAGCGTGCAGGTGAGCCCCTCGTTGGCCTCGGCCATGGACCGCCCCTCGGCACCGTCGCAGACGTAGGCGTCCGCGCGGCCCGCGACGACCTCCTGCATGGCCTGGTCGGCGGAGTCGAAGGTCGTGAGCTGGGCGTCCGGCAGCAGCGTGGTCAGCATCTGGTTCTGCACCGTGCCCGTCATGCACACGAGGCGCAGGTCGTCGAGGTCCTGGACGGACTGCGCAGCGGCGGCGTCCGACGAGGCGAGCACGCCCACGCGCGGCTGGAAGTAGCCCTGCGTGAAGTCGAAGGTCTGCTCGCGCTCCGGGTTGGACGACAGGCTCATCGAGAAGTCCGCCTGGCGGTTCTGGATCGCCGTGAGGGTGCCCGAGAAGGGCATCGGCTCGAAGGCGTAGGTGAAGCCGAGGCGGCTGGCCAGCTCGTCCGCCACGGCGATGTCCAGCCCCACGACGGTCTGCGAGCCGTCGTCGCCGGTCTGCACGTAGCGGTAGGGCTTGAAGTTGTCGTCGCCGATAAAGGTGAGGCTGCGCCCCTCGAGCGAGGCCGCCTCGGGGGCGTCCTGGCCGTCAGGGTCCGCGGCCTGGTCGCCGCCCGAGCACCCCGCCAGCGCGAGCGCCGCCGCGCCGGCTGCCGCCGCGGCGAGAAAGCCCCTCCTGCTCACGCCGGCCGCTGGGGCGCCACCGTCCCTCTCGACGCCCTTCTCGCAACGCTTCTCTATGGTCATGACGCATCACTTCCCCTGCGTGACCCTAGCACGCGGACAGGCGTTGTAAAGGGCCGCGCGCGACGCGCAACGCAGCCGTCACATAGGCGGGCTATGATGCGCCCTGACGTCAGGGGGCTTCCATGTGGCTTGCGTACGCGCTCGGCTCGGCGCTCTTCTCGGGCCTGACGGCGATTCTCGCCAAGTGCGGTATCCGGCGGACCGACTCGACCGTCGCCACCGCCGTCCGCACCATCGTGGTGCTCGCGTTTGCGTGGCTGATGGTGGCCGTGGTGGGCTCGGCCGGCACCATCAGCCAGATCACGCCTCGGACCTGGGCGTTTCTCGTCCTCTCGGGCCTGGCGACCGGCGCCTCGTGGCTCTGCTACTTCCGCGCGCTGCAGCTCGGCGACGTCAACCGGGTGACCCCCATCGACAAGCTGAGCACCATCCTCACGATGGTGCTCGCGTTCGCGCTGCTCGGCGAGCCGATCGGCTGGTCCGACGTGGTCGCGATCGCGCTCATCGGCGCGGGCACGCTGCTCATGGTGGAGCGCTGCGAGCCGACCGCGGGCAGCGGCCGCGAAGACGCTCGGGGCGGCGGGGGCCGCGCGTGGGCCCTCTACGCGCTGGGCTCGGCCGTGTTCGCCGCGCTGACGTCGATCCTGGGCAAGGTCGGCATCGAGGGCGTGGAGTCCAACCTCGGCACGGCGCTGCGCACGGGCGTGGTGCTGGTGATGAGCTGGGTCATGGTGCTGGTGACGGGCAAGGCGTCCCGCGTGCGCGAGGTGCCGCGGGGCGAGCTGGGCTTCATCTGTCTCTCGGGCGTGGCGACGGGCGCGGCGTGGCTGTGCTACTACCGGGCGCTCCAGGAGGGGCCGGCGAGCGTGGTGGTACCGGTGGACAAGCTGAGCATCGTCGTGACCGTGGCGTTCTCGGGCCTCGTGCTGCACGAGCGCCTGAGCCGGCGCGCGGCGGCGGGGCTCGCGCTGGTTGTGGCGGGGACGCTGCTCATGGTGGCTCCCACCGTCCTGGGCGGCTGAAGCTGGGTGGGCGCTAGCGGCGTCGCGCACGGAGCAGAGCGACGGAAGAGGCGACGGGCACGGGCGGGGCTGCGCGTCGGCCGCGCGAGGCAGTCGTCGGCACGCGGAGTGGTATTTTTGGGCCGAAGTGCGCGCCCGGGAGCGAACGCGGGCGCATCGCCGCCGCCCAGAAGTGACGCGACGTTGCCAACGTGCTACCCTGCCAGGGCGAGAAGCCCGAGGAAGGAACCCCCATGGCCCAGAGAAACGTCGCCCCGCTCCAGCGCTCCACCGTCCGCCGCACGCTCAGGAGGTTCTGGGACGTCACGCGCATGCAGCCCGGCATCGCCGCGCTCGCCGTCATCACGTCGGCCGGCTACATCGCCCTGCTCACCTACGCCAACACCTACGTGATGGGCCTCATCGTCGACCGCGTGCAGGCCTCGCCCGTCCCGGCCGACCAGGTCGCGACGGTCTTCGGCCCGTACGTGCTCGCGCTTCTCCTCGTCAACGCCGTGGGCCAGGCGTTCTCGAAGCTGCAGGACTACACGGTCTACAAGCTGGAGATCAACGGCAACTACCACCTGTCGCGGCTGTGCTTCGACACGCTGTCCAACCAGTCGATGACGTTTCACACGAGCCGCTTCGGCGGCAGCCTCGTGAGCCAGACCACGCGCTTCACCGGCGGCTACACGGCGCTCGTGGACGTGGTGGTCTACTCGCTGATCCCCACGGTCGCCTCCGTGGTGTGCACCTTCGTGACGCTCGCGCCGGTGGTGCCCAGCTACATGGCCATCCTCACGGTGCTGCTCGTGGCCTACGTGGCGGTGGCGACCCACCTCTACCACAAGATCCTGCCGCTCTCGCAGAGGACGGCCGAGGCGCAGAACCGCCTCTCCGGCGTGCTCTCGGACGCGGTGACCAACATCCTGGCCGTCAAGACCTGCGGGCGCGAGGACTTTGAGCGCGGCCTCTTCGAGGACGCCGCGCAGGCCGCGCGCGAGGCGGAGTCGCGCAGCATGCACGCCACGATGCGCCGGGGCTTTGCCACGAGCGCCCTCATCACGCTGATCATGCTCGTGGTCTCGGTCTTCGTGGCCGGCGGCAACGCGTGGTTCGACATCTCGGCGGGCACGCTCGTGATGATGTTCACCTACACCTACCAGCTCTCCATGCGCTTCAACTACATCAACTCCATGATGCAGCGCATCAACCGCGCCCTCGGCGACGCCTCCGAGATGACGCGCGTCCTCGACGAGCCGCGCCTCGTGGAGGACGCCGCGGACGCGAGGGAGCTGCGCGTGGAGCGCGGCGCCATCGACTTCGACCACCTCGGCTTCGCCTACCGCGACGCCGCCCCCGGCGAGAAGGTCTTCGAGGACCTGACGCTGCACATCCCCGCCGGCCAGCGCGTGGGCCTGGTGGGTCGCTCGGGATCGGGCAAGACCACGCTCACCAAGCTGCTGCTGCGCCTCGACGACGTGCAGGACGGCCACGTCTACGTGGACGGGCAGGACGTGAGCCGCTGCACCCAGCAGAGCCTGCGCCGCAGCATCGCCTACGTGCCGCAGGAGGCGCTGCTCTTCCACCGCTCCATTCGCGAGAACATCGCCTACGGCCGGCCCGACGCCACCGACGACGAGATCTGGCGCGCGGCCGAGCTGGCCAACGCGACCGAGTTCATCGAGCGGCTCCCGGCGGGACTCGACACGATGGTCGGCGAGCGCGGCGTGAAGCTCTCCGGCGGGCAGCGCCAGCGCGTGGCCATCGCGCGCGCGATCCTGACCGACGCGCCGATCCTGGTGCTCGACGAGGCGACCTCCGCGCTCGACTCCGAGTCGGAGGCCCTCGTGCAGGGCGCGCTCGAGAACCTCATGGCCGGCCGCACCTCGATCGTGGTGGCGCACCGCCTCTCCACGGTGGCCGCGCTCGACCGCATCGTGGTGCTCGCCGACGGCAGGATCGTGGAGGACGGCACGCACGCCGAGCTCGCGGAGGCCGGCGGCGAGTACGAGCGCCTCTGGGACCGCCAGACCGGCGCCTTCCTCGAGGGCGCGTAGGCGGCGAGAAGGGCGCGGGACGACCGGGCGCCTCCGGAGGCGGCGCGCCCTACCCCGCCAGCTCCTCGGCCACGTAGCGGCCGGTGACGCTCTCGGGGCAGGCCGCCACCTGCTCGGGCGTGCCGGCGCACACCACGCGCCCGCCCGCATCGCCGCCGCCCGGGCCCATGTCGATCACGTAGTCGGCGTTCGCGATCATGTCCAGGTCGTGCTCGATCACCACCACGGTGGCGCCGTTGTCGATGAGGCGCTGCAGCACGCCGAGCAGCACCTCCACGTCGAGCGGATGCAGGCCGATGGTGGGCTCGTCAAAGACGAAGAGCGCGTCGTCCTGGTCGCGCGTGAGCTCGCTCGCGAGCTTGAGACGCTGCGCCTCTCCGCCCGAGAGCGCCGGCGTGGCCTCGCCGAGCGTGAGGTAGCCGAGACCCAGGTCGGAGAGCACCTGCAGCCTGGCCTTGGCCGAGCGCAGGTTGGTCTCGGCCAGCGCGGCGCGCGCCTGGTCCACCGTGTAGGAGAGCAGCTCGGGCAGGCTGATGTCACCGGCCAGCCGCACGTCGTAGGCCGCGCGGGCGTAGCGTGCGCCGTTGCAGTCGGGGCAGGGCACGTCCACGTCGGGCAGGAACTGCACGTCGAGTGAGATCTGCCCCGTGCCGTCGCACGTGGGGCAGCGCAGGCTCCCCGTGTTGTAGGAGAACGCGCCCGCCTTGAGCCCGCGCTCCCTTGCCTCGGGCAGCTTGGCGTAGGCGCGGCGCAGGTCGTCGAGGACGCCCGAGTAGGTGGCCACGGTGGAGCGCACGTTGGCGCCGATCGGCGTGGCGTCGATGAGGTTGGCGCGGCGGATGCCCTCGGCCTCAACCGAGACCACGTGCGCCGGCAGCGCCTCGCCCGCGATCGCCGCACGCAGGGCCGGCACCAGGCTCTCGAGCACGAGCGTGGTCTTGCCGCTGCCCGAGACGCCCGTGACCGCGGTCAGCCTCCCGCGCGGGACCTCGACGGCGAGCGGCCGCACGGTGTGGATGGCGCCCGTCTCCAGGCGGATGGCGCCGTTGGCAAAGACCCCGTCCGCGCCGCAGCGCCCGCGCGCCCACACCCGGCGCGCCCCGGACAGGAACGGCCCGATCCGCGACGCCGGGCTCTTCTCGACCTCCCCGACCGTGCCCTGGGCGATGACGCGGCCGCCGTCCGCGCCCGAGCCTGGGCCGATCTCTATGAGGTGGTCCGCGCGGCGCAGCACGCGCACGTCGTGGTCCACGAGCACCACGGAGTTGCCGTCGACGAGAAGATCGTCCACCACGCCGAGCAGCCCCTCCACGTTGGAAGGGTGCAGGCCGATGGACGGCTCGTCGAGCACGTAGAGCACACCGTTGGTGCGGTTGCGGACCGCGCGGGCGAGCTGCACGCGCTGGCGCTCGCCGGTGGAGAGCGTGGCGCTGGCGCGGTCGAGGCTGAGGTAGCCCAGCCCCAGCTGCTGGAGACGCTCGATGGGCTCGCGCATCTCGCCGCAGATCGTTGACGCCATCGGCCGCATCGCCTCGGGCATGAGCGCAGGCACGCCGGGCGCCCAGGCGGCGAGCTCGTCGAGCGTCATCGCCGTGGCGTCGGCGAGCGTCATGCCGTCGATCACCGGTCCGCGCGCCGCCTCCGAGAGGCGCGTGCCGCCGCAGTCCGGGCACGTGTCCTCGCGGAGGAACCGCGCCACGCGCGCGAGGCCCTTCTCGTCCTTGGCCTTGGCGAGCGCGTTCTCGACCGTGCGGACCGCGTTGAAGTACGTGAAGTCGAGCTCCGCGAAGTTGTCGCCCTTCTTGGCGTGGTAGAGGATGTGCCTCTTCTCGGCCGGGCCGTGGAAGACGATCTCGCGCTCCTCGGGCGTGAGCTGGTTGAACGGGACGTTCGTGCGCACGCCCATGGCGCCGCAGACCTGCTTCATGAGGTCCCACATGAGGCTGCCCCACGGCAGGACCGCCCCGTCGTCGATGCTGATGGACTCGTCCGGCACGAGCGTGGCCTCGTCCACCGTGCGCACGATGCCCGTGCCGCCGCAGGTGGGGCAGGCGCCGCCGCTGTTGAAGGCGAGGTCCTCCGCGCCGGGGCCGTAGAACTCGCGCCCGCAGCTGGGGCACGTGATGGGCTGCATGAGCGCCACGGCCATGGAGGGCTCGGCGTGCGCGCCGCAGTGGGGACAGCGGTGGCTGCCCAGGCGCGAGAACATGAGGCGCAGGTAGTTGAGCAGCTCCGTCGAGGTGCCGAAGGTGGAGTGCACGCCGCCCACGCCCGGGCGCTGGCGCAGCGCGAGCGCCGCCGGCACGTGGCGCACCTCGTCCACCGTGGCGCGGGCCGCCTGGCCGATGCGGCGGCGCGTGTAGGTGGAGAGCGCGTCCAGGTAGCGACGGCTGCCCTCGGCGTAGAGCGTGCCGAGCGCGAGCGAGCTCTTGCCCGAGCCCGAGACGCCCGCGATGCCCACGAGCTCGCCGAGCGGGACGTCCACGTCGACGTTCCTGAGGTTGTGCACGCGCGCCCCGCGCACCTCGATGCGGTCCGGCTGGCTGGCCCTTCTCGACATGGCTCTCCCCTCGCCTGGTGGCCCCCGTCCGTCGATGATACGCCTGGGCGGCGCGCGGGGCCCGGGGCCCCTGCGCTACACTCGTCACGCGGAGGGAGGCGCCATGGACATCAACCAGATCGCGCAGATGGCGGGGGTCTCGCGGGCCACGGTCTCGCGCTACCTCAACGACGGCTACGTCAGCCAGGAGAAGCGCGAGGCCATCCGCCGCGTGATCGAGGAGACCGGCTACGTGCCCTCGAGCCAGGCCAAGTCGCTGCGCACCGGCAGGACCGACGTGGTGGGCGTGGTGCTGCCCAAGATCAGCTCGGCCTCGGTGAGCCGCATGGTCGCCGGCATCACCGGGGTCCTCAACCCGGCCGGCTACCAGGTCCTTCTCGCCAACACGGACAACGACGCGTCGCGCGAGGTAGAGTTCCTGCGGCTGTTCGCCGAGAGGAGCCGCGTGGACGGCGTCATCCTCGTGGCCACGGTGGTGTCGCCGGAGCACGAGGAGGCCTTCGACGCGCTGGGGGTGCCGCTCGTGGTGCTGGACCAGCGGGTCCCCGGGCGCACCTGCGTCTACCAGGACGACTTCCACGCCGTGCGCGACGTCACCCGGCTCGCGCTGCGCGGCGCGAGCAGGCCCGCCTACGTCGGCGTGTTCGAGGAGGACGTCTCGGCCGGCCGGATGCGCCGCGAGGGGTTTCTCGCCGCGTGCGCGGACGCCGGGATCGAGGTGGGCCCCGACACGATGGCCGTGGCCGAGTTCACCGTGGACTCCGGCTACGAGCAGGCCGAGGCGCTGCTCGACCGCGTGGAGGGCCTCGACGCCATCGTGTGCGCCACGGACACGATCGCCTACGGCGCGCTCACGTGCCTGCGCGAGTACGGGCGGCGCGTCCCCGAGGACGTGTCGGTGAGCGGCGTGGGCGACGCGGAGCTGTCGCAGATCGTCACGCCCACGCTCACCACGGTCCACCACCACTACAAGACCTCCGGCGCCGAGGCGGCCAAGATGCTCGTGGGCATGATGTCCGGGGACGACTCCGTGCCGCGCGAGCTCAGGATGGGCTACGACGTGGTAGCGAGAAACTCCACGCGCTAGCGGCTCACGTTCCGGGCGGCCCCGAGGGACACGTGAGAAGCTCCCGTCAAAACGAACGTTCTGGCGCCAAAAGTGTGCGTATAGGCAGGAGCTTCTCGATTGTGTCCGGCCGGGCGCGAGCGGGGCGTGGCTCAAGGCCGCGTCTTCGCCCCCGTCACGCCTCTTTTGCGTCCCCACTGGGACGCGTCCCGAATTTTGGTGTAGGCGGCGACTCGGCCGGCGCCCGGAGGGGCGCGGCCGTTCCCTAGAATCGCAGTCACCACAA
>NZ_CBIFYV010000088.1:0-6474 GCF_966187215.1 Thermophilibacter sp. | reverse complement strand
GCTCGCACATGGGAGGAGTCCAGGTGAGTAACCCGCTTAGCTAAGAGCAAGTGCTCCTTCGACGATCTCGTCAACGGCCAGCTCAAGGCTCGTCGGCGCGACTACACCGGCTGGACCGCGCAGATGATCCAGCACATGGTCGATCACTGCAAGGGCAAGCTGATTTAGCGGCCGGTCCCGGTCGGGCGGCGGGCGCCGCCCGACCTAGCAGCGCCCCGCGCTCGGGCAGATGTCGGCGAGCACGCACGCGTCGCACTTGGGCGAGCGCGCGGTGCACGTGTCGCGCCCGTGCTTGATCCACTGGTGGTTCACGGGGCCCCACAGCTCGCGCGGCAGCAGGCGCAGCAGGTCCTGCTCGGTCTTGAGCGGCTCCTTCGCGTGCGTCTTGGGCGAGAGGCCCAGGCGGTGCGCGATGCGGTTGACGTGTGTGTCCACCGCGATGCCCTCCACGATGCCAAAGCCCACGTTGAGCACGATGTTGGCCGTCTTGCGCCCCACGCCCGGCAGGCGCGTCAGCTCCTCCATCGTGTGGGGCACCTCGCCGCCGAACTCCGAGACGATCATCTGCGCGCACTCGACCGCGTGGACGGCCTTGGACTTGTAGAAGCCCAGGCTGTGGATGACCTCGGCCACCTCGGCCGGCGTGGCCTGCGCCATGGCCTCGGGCGTGGGCCAGCGGCGAAAGAGCTCGGGCGTGACCTTGTTGACCTGCGCGTCGGTGGTCTGCGCCGAGAGCAGCACCGAGATCGTGAGCCGGAACGGGCTCTCGTGGTCCAGGAAGCACTCAACCGGTCCGTACTTCTCCTCAAGGCGCCGGCACACCTCGACGGCGCGCTCGACCTTGGCCTGCTTGGTCTCTCGTGGCATGGCTCCCTCGCTTGCCCTCGTCGTGTCCCTCCGTCAGATGATAGCGTGCCGGCCGCCAATGCGACCGGCCGCGGCTCCGGTCTTGAAGTTCAATTCAGGTGTGCTAGAGTGTTCAAAATTGAACTCTGAGAGGACGTCTCTTTCAAGAAGTTCAATTTAGGGACCCACTGAACAAGGAGGAGCCGCCCATGAGCGAACCCGTGGAGCGCGAGACCTTCGCCGACCGTCTCCGCCAGGCGATGGCCGAGCGCGGCCTCAAGCAGGCCGACCTCATCCATGCTGCCGACCGCCAGGGTGCCCGTTTGGGAAAGAGCCAGGTCAGCCAGTACGTGAGCGGCAAGGTCACGCCTCGGGCCAACGTGATGGCGCTCCTTGCCAAGACGCTCGGCGTCGATGCCGCGTGGCTGGCCACGGGGGCGGGCGCGCCCGAGCGAGCCGCCGCGCGGCCTGAGACCGCGCACCAGCCCGCTTCCACCGCCACCCGTCAGGAGTCACCCATGAGAGAGTTTAAGAAGTCCTCCAAGCTCGAGAACGTCCTCTACGACGTCCGCGGCCCCGTCGTCGACGAGGCGGCCCGCATGGAGTCCGAGGGCGAGCGCATCCTCAAGCTCAACATCGGCAACCCCGCGCCCTTCGGCTTCCGCGCGCCCGACGAGGTCATCCACGACATGCGCTCCCAGCTCACCGAGTGCGAGGGCTACTCTGACTCGCGCGGGCTCTTCTCGGCGCGCAAGGCCATCATGCAGTACGCCCAGCTCAAGCACATCCCCAACGTGGACATGGACGGCATCTACACGGGCAATGGTGTCTCGGAGCTCATCCAGCTCTGCATGCAGGCCCTGCTCGACAACGGCGACGAGATCCTCATCCCCGCGCCGGACTACCCGCTCTGGACCGCGTGCGCCACGCTCGCCGGCGGAACGGCCGTCCACTACCTCTGCGACGAGGCGTCGGACTGGTACCCCGATCTCGCTGACATGGAATCCAAGGTCACCGACCGCACCAAGGCCATCGTCGTCATCAACCCCAACAACCCCACCGGCGCGGTCTACCCGCGCGAGGTCCTCGAGCAGATCGTGGAGGTCGCGCGCCGCCACCAGCTCATGATCTTCTCGGACGAGATCTATGACCGCCTCTGCATGGACGGCGAGAAGCACGTGTCCATCGCGAGCCTCGCGCCCGATCTGTTCTGCGTCACGTTCTCGGGCCTCTCGAAGTCGCACATGGTGGCCGGCTATCGCGTGGGCTGGATGGTGCTCTCGGGCAACAAGCGCTGCGCGCGCGACTTCATCTACGGTGTCAACATGCTCTCGAACATGCGCCTGTGCTCCAACGTGCCCGCGCAGTCCATCGTGCAGACGGCGCTGGGCGGCTACCAGAGCGTGGAGCGCTACGTGGAGCCGGGCGGGCGCATCTACGAGCAGCGCAACTACGTCTACGAGGCGCTCAACGCCATGGACGGGATCACGGCGGTCAAGCCCAAGGCGGCGTTCTACATCTTCCCCAGGATCGACGTGAAGAAGTTCAACATCACCGATGACGAGCAGTTCGCCCTGGACCTACTGCACGAGAAGCGCATCCTCGTCACGCGCGGCGGCGGCTTCAACTGGCCGGAGCCCGACCACTTCCGGATTGTCTACCTGCCGCGCATGGAGGTCCTGCGCGAGTGCATGGAGGACCTGGCCGACTTCCTGGCTCACTACCGTCAGTAGGCGCCCGCGTCGGCGTCCCCGCCCCTGCAGGATCGGGGCTCGTCGGCGTCCACCGGGGGCGGCGGCCCGCCGGCCCCGGCGACGCGGCCGAGCAGGGCGTCGCGCTCACGCTCGCGGATGAGGTCGTAGTAGCCGGTCAGCGCCGCGAACGGCATGAACTGGGCCGCCCGGTCCGCGTGCCGCCGCACGCCCGCGCCGCGCGCGTCTCGCTCACTCATGGTGGCCTCCCACCTGCTGGTTGCGCTCGCGCGCGGTGGCCCCGGGGCGGAAGCTCGTGCCCCTCACGAGCGCGTTCCTGCCAAAGCGCCGCTTGACGGCGATCGTGGCCTCAGCGAGGCTGCGCTCGGCGGTCTCGGCCCCGACGTCCGAGAAGAGCGTGAGGTCGGCCAGCTCCTCAGGGACGAGCGCGCCGAACGCCACGTTGAGGCGGCGGACGGGCCGGTTGGGGTCGGCGATTTCGTCGAAGAGGGCGAGCGCCTGCCGGGTGAGCTCCGCGCGCGAGGCGCTGGCCGCCCCGAGCGCGCGCGAGGCGTCGGCGGCCGGCGCGCGGCGGCCGATCACGCGCGTGCCGTGCTCGCCGGTGAAGGTCCGAACGGGCCCCGCGCCCGCCTCGTCCCGCTCGCGCGCGTAGCCCACGTGGAGCGCGAGGTGCGCGCACGCCAGGCCCTTCTCCACGAGGTCGAGCACGAGCGCGTCGACCATCTCGCGCAGTACCACGCGGGCCTCGCCGAAGTCGTAGTCGCGCGGGAGCACCTGGCCCGAGCCCAGGGAGTGCGCGCGCGGGCGGTATGCCTTGATCTGCGCCATCGTGCAGGGCTCGACGCCCCAGGCGTGGTCGATGAGCAGCTCGGCGTTGATGCCGAACTCGTCATAGAGCACCTGCTCGGGCAGCAGGGCGACCTCGCCCAGGCAGGTGGCGCCCAGCGCGGCCAGCCGCCGCGCGATGCCGGGCCCGATGCCCCAGATGTCCGTGATGGGGCGATGCGGCCAGATGAGGCACTTGAAGCGCTCCTCGTCCAGCTCGCCGATGTTGGCGGGGTCGTGCTTGGCGCCCACGTCGAGCGCGACCTTGGCCAGAAAGAGGTTGGGCCCGATCCCGGCCGTGGCGCAGATGCCCGTCTCGCGCCGGACCAGGGCCACGAGGCGCGCGGCCAGCTCGCGCGGCGGGAGGCCGTAGAGCGCCAGGTAGGGCGTGATGTCGATGAAGACCTCGTCCACCGAGTAGGGGTGGATGTCCTCCGGCGAGAAGTACCGCAGGTAGCGGGCGTAGATGTCCGCCGAGACCTCCATGTAGCGGCGCATGCGCGGCCGGGCCATCACATAGTCGAGGCCGTCCGGGATCTCGAAGACGCGGCAGCGGTTGCGCACGCCGGCCGCCTTCATCGCGGGCGAGACGGCCAGGCAGATGGTCTTGGGCCCGCGCGTGGGGTCGGCCACCACCAGGCGCGTTTCAAACGGGTCGAGCCCGCGGTCCACGCACTCGACCGAGGCGTAGAAGCTCTTGAGGTCTATGCAGAGGTACGCGCGCTCCATGGGTCCCGGCCGGCTCCGTCCAAACGTGTGTTCGCTCACGTGACCATGATAGCGGAGTCGCCGGACAGGAAGCGCGGCGGGCGCTCGCCTGGGGAGCCCGCCGCGCAAGAGAAGGGGGAGGACGGAGGGATGGGCCGGTCGGACCGTCTCAGTCCCACGTGCTGTCGGACAGCACGTCGTCGAGCATCGACCGATATATCCGGGGCCGCCAGTCGCTGCCGCCCACGGCGGGGTTGTAGGAGAACAGCACGCGCGAGGCAAGGCCGAGGTCGATCGTGGCGGTGTACAGGGCCTCCTCGTCGGCGCCGTCGGCCAGGAACGGCATGCCGGCGTAGTAGTGGGACCTGGCGTCGCGCACGTGCTGGCTCGGGCCAATGATCGAGCTGCCGCCGTAGAACCAGTTGTCGCGGTCGAGCCCGCAGAGGTTTGACGTCACCACGTAGATTCCCTCTCGGACCGCGATGGTCTCGAGCGCCTTGTTGTTCAGCTCATATCCCTTGGCGAGCGCGGTGGCGTTCACGTAGACCCGGCAGCCCTTTGCCGCGTAGTAGCGGGGGAGCTCGGGAAAGCGATAGGAGTCATAGCAGATGCCGACGCCGATCGGCCCCCACGGCGTGTCCACGATCAGCGGCTCGCTGCCCCGCGTGCCCCAGCTCGGCTCGGTGTTCGCCAGGTGAATCTTGCGGTACACGAGCGTCTCTCCCTCGGGCGTGGCGCACGCGAGCGCGTTGTAGATGACGTCGCGCTCCGTGCCGTCCGCGTCCGTCGTGCGCCCGTCGCGCAGCGGCAGGCCGCACATGACGTAGATGCCGAGCTCGCGCGCGAGGTCGGAGATCGCCCGCACGGAGGGGCCGTCCTCGCGCTCCGCGAGCCGGTACTGCATCTTCTCCGTAATGGGCACCTCGGTCTCGTCGTCATAGCCCGTGAGCGCCATCTCGGGGAACACGACCAGGTCGCTCCCCCTGTGCGCGGCCGCCTCGGCAAAGCCCAGGATTCGGCTGAGGTTGCGCTCCTTCTCGCCCCACATGGGGTGAAACGACACGACCGAGATGGTGATGACGTCCTTGCGGTCCACGAGAGTCCCCTTCGTCCGACCTCGCGACGTTCCCGCGAGGCATGTTCCGATTCGAGGTCGCCGTCAGGCGAGAAGCGCCGCGCGCATGATGCGCTCGAGGTCGGCCGCCTCGGGTCGCACCGGGCAGTTGGCGATGTTGCCCGCTCGCGCCGCGCGGCGCGCGTAGTCGGCCAGCTCCTCAGCGTCAAACGTCTCGCGCGGGCCCAGGAGCTCCCCGAGCGAGGTCGCGAGCGTCGCGAGGGAGTCCGCTCCCAGGGTGTCGAGCACCGTCCGCACGCGCTCGGGGACGCGCTCGGCGAGCCACGACAACCATGCCGGCAGCAGCAGGCCGTTGGCGCGGCCGTGCGGGATGTGTCGGAAGTAGGTGAGCGAGTAGCCCATGGCGTGAACGGCGGTGGTCCCGGTGTTTGCGATCACCATGCCGGCCTCGGTCGAGGCGGCCATGAGGCTCGCGCGGGCGCCTTCGTCGAGCGCGCCCTCGGCGAGGCCCCTGGCCCGCGCCCCGATGCGCGCGATCGCGTCGAGGGCGAGCGCGTCGGTCACGGGCCCGGCCCCGGCGGAGAGGTATCCCTCCACCGCGTGGGAGAGCGCGTCCACCACGGTGTTCACCATGGTCGGGTGCGAGAGGGACGTCAGGTAGGAGGCGTCCACGAGCGCGAGCGCGGGAAAGATGAGCGGGGTCGAGATGGACGACTTCGTCTGGGCGGCGTCGTTCGTGAGGATCGAGGCCTTCGTGACCTCGCTGCCCGTCCCGGCGGTGGTGGGGACGCAGACGATGGGCAGGCACCCGCCGGGGTAGTCGCCCGAGAAGAGGCGCTCGGGAGCGAGCTCGGGGTTTGCCGCGATGAGCGCCATGGCCTTGCCCGCGTCCATGGGCGACCCGCCGCCGATGGCGAGGATCGCCTCGGCGCCCGCCTCTCGTGCCGCGGCCGCCCCCTCGTAGGCGCACGCGATCGTGGGGTTCTCGGTGACCCCGTCGAACAGCTCGTAGCTGCACCCGGCCTCGTCGAGGGCGGCGCACGCGTCATCGAGCGCGCCGCAGGCGCGGGCGGCGTGGGGGCTCGTCACCACGAGCCACCTGCCCGCCGTCTCGCCGAGACTGGCTGCCGCCGCTCTCACCACGCCGGCGCCCATATGGACCCTCGTGGGCATGAAGTAGCCTGCCATGCTTCCGCTCCCCTCGTCGGGACGGGGCGCGCGGAATCGGGTTCCGGACGGGGGACCAGAACCTCCAGATCTTCGTCCCCCTCTCCCCGCAACTCATCGAGATTGGGGCTATCCTCTCGG
>NZ_CBIFYV010000087.1:0-7444 GCF_966187215.1 Thermophilibacter sp. | reverse complement strand
AGGGTGAGACTTGTGGTTTGGGGTGCTTCGGACGGCGCCTCCGGGATGCCGGGCCCGCGGCGCGGGGCCCGGCAGGTGGTGCGAGCGACTACTTGTTGAGCTTGGGCTTCATGGCGACCAGGATCACCGCGGCGACCACGGCGCCGATCACGATGTCGAGGCAGAACAGCGGGATGTTGTTCGTGGCCAGGCAGACGATGAAGCCACCGTGCGGGACGTAGCACTGGATGCCCTGGATGGCGGCCAGGCCGGCGCCCACCGCGGAGCCGATGCAGATGCCCGGCAGGGTGTGGACGAGGTCCTTGACGGCGAACGGGATGGCGCCCTCGGTGATGCCGATGCAGCCCATGAAGATGGCGGAGATGCCCATCTGGCGGTCGGCGTCATCGAACTTGTTGCGGGCGATCAGCGAGGCGAGGCCGCAGGCGATCGGCGGGATGGCCACGGCGACGCGGAACATGCCGTTGGGGGCGTAGACCTGCTCGGCCATGAGGGCCATGGTGAACGTGGAGGCCGTCTTGTTGATGGGGCCGCCCATGTCGAAGGCGGTCATGACGCCGATGACGAGGCCGAGCACCACGGCGGAGCCGCCCTGCAGGTTGCCGAGGACGTCGATGAGCCAGCCCATGAAGATCGAAATCGGGTAGGCCAGGACGTAGATGTAGAACAGGCCGAGCACCAGCGAGGTCAGGATCGGGATGATCAGGACCGGCATGATGGTCTGGACGGTGCTGTTGACCTTCCAGGTCTTCATCCACTTGACGAAGTAGCCGGCGACGACGGCCATGATCATGGCACCGAGGAAGCCGGTGGAGACGGCGGTGTCGTTGACGGTGACCGGGTTGTTGACCAGGTAGCCGAGGACGAAGCCGGGGGCCAGGCCGGGCTTGCCCGCGATCGAGTAGGCGATGTAGGCCGCCAGGACCGGGATCATCATCGCGATGCCGGCGCTGCCGATCGTGTTCAGGTTGATCATGAACGGGTTGGTGACCGTCATGCCCGCGTCGCCCGCCTCGCCGGAGGCCAGCGAGAAGGCCAGGAACACGCCGCCGATGACGACGACCGGGATGAAGTACGACACGCCGGTGTTGAAGGCGTTGAGCAGGGTCTTGCCGAAGTCGGCGAACAGGCCCTTCTTCTGGCCCTCGGCCGCGGCGGCGTCGGCGCGCTTGGCCATCTCGACGGCCTGGTCAATGACCTTGGCCACGTCGGAGATGGCGTCGGAGGTGCCGACCTTCAGGAAGCGGTTCTCCTCGCGCTTGGTCTCGAAGCGGTCATCGCCCTCGATGCCCACGTCGATGGCGTTGACCACCATGTCGGCGGAGTCGACGTCGGCCTGCGTGAGCTCGTTCTCGATGCCGAGGCCGCCCTGCGCCTCGACCTTGCAGTCGATGCCGCGCTTGGCGCACTCGTCCTCGATCGCCTTCTTGGCGAGGTAGGTATGTGCGATGCCGACAGTGCACGCGCATACAGCTACGATTTTCATGCTCTCTCCAATCTGGTTCTCCCAGGGGAGGCCCTCAGCGTCCTCCCAGTGCCGAGAGCGCGTCGCGACCGCGCGCCCAGCTGTTCCTGCCGGCAGCCTTGCTGGGCTCATTGTGGTCGGCGGCGTCTCCACGCACAATTCAAATTCGGTAAATGCGCACGTAGATGGGTGTGTTTCTCGATTTTGTTAAGCGATTCACCAAGGCGGGACGGTCGCAAAATACGAGCCGTCCCGTTTGTCAAGAACTATTTGGACCTTTCGACGTGCGGCGTTAACCAGCGGTCTGCGGGGCCCCTGTGTGAAGGAATTGTGATGCGTTATGCTAGGCACCATAACATTTCAATGGAAGGGTGAGGATGACGCAGAAGCGCATGACGATAGCGGACATAGCGAGGCTCGCGAACACCTCCACGGCCACCGTCTCGCACTTCCTCAACGGCAAGTTCGAGAAGATGAGCGAGCAGACGCGCCAGCGCATCGAGCGGATCGTCGACGAGACGGGCTACTCCCCCAACGCGCACGCCCAGGGGCTCGTGAGCAAGAGCTCCGGCGTCATCGCCATCCTCATCGAGGACAACACCAACACCTGGGCCGGGCAGCTCGTGCGCGGCGTGGAGCGCGTGGCCCACGAGGGCGGCTACCTCACCGTGGTGTGCGACACCCACTTCGACCCCAAGGTCGAGCGCAGCTACGTGGAGAAGATGCTCTCGCTGGGGGTCGACGGCTTCGTGATCCAGCCCACCAACCACTACCGCAGCCTCAACGAGCGCCTCACGCGGGCCGGCAAGCCCGTGGTGTTCTACGACTTCAGCCTCGTCGACCTCAGCAGCACCTGGGTGAAGACCGACCTCTACGGCGGCGTCTACGACGCGGTGAGCGCCTGCATGGAGCGCGGCTACGACGCCTGCATGGTGCTCGCCGCCGACATCAACGGGGCCCGCACGCGCTCGGAGCGGCTGCGCGGCGTCTCGGACGCGCTCGCCGAGCGCGGCGTCTCCGCCGAGACCGTGCGCATCGACCACGAGACCCCGTCCGTCGCGGAGCTGCGCCACCACTTCGAGTACCGCATCGACCCGTCGCGCCGGACGCTCGTCTTCTGCCCGCACCAGTGGGCGCTCGCGCGCGTGGTCAGGGCGCTCGACACGCTGCGTCACCTGATGCCCGACCACATCGGGCTTCTCGGCCTCAACAACACCGAGTGGACCGAGATCACCGAGCCGACCGTGAGCACCATCGTCGAGCCCGTGGAGCGAGAGGGCGAGATCGCGTGCTCGCTGCTCATCGAGCGCATGCGCGACCCCGACGCGGCGCCGCGCCAGCAGATGCTCTCCTGCGAGACGCGCTGGCTGTCCTCGACCCTGTGAGGCGCGCGTAGTGGCACAATCTAGGCATTCGCACCCGACCCCTGAAGGAGCAAGCCATGCCTGAGGGTATCCGCAAGGTCAACGTCATCGGCCACCTGCACCCCGACACCGACAGCATCTGCTCGGCCATCGCCTACGCGCACCTCAAGAACGAGGTCGAGCACACCAACATCTACGAGGCCCGCCGCGCCGGCGCCGTCAACCGCGAGACCGCCTTCGTCCTGCGCCACTTCGGCTTCGACGAGCCCGAGCTCATCACCTCGGTCACCCCGCAGGTCAAGGACACCGAGATCCAGCGCCAGGGCGGCATCGACGGCGAGATGAGCCTGTTCCGCGCCTGGAACCTCATGCGCGACGCCAAGTGCGACACGCTCTGCGTCACGAGCGAGGACAACGACCTCGAGGGCCTCATCGCCGTCAAGGATATCGCCAACGCCAACATGGACGTCTTCGACACGAGCGCGCTCGGCAAGGCCGGCACCTGCTACGCCAGCGTCACGGACACGCTGGACGGCGAGATGATCCTCGGCGACCCCATGGGCCGCATCACCGACGGCGACGTCCACGTGGGCACCACGCCCGAGATGATGGAGGACGGCGTCCAGAGCGGCGACATCGTCCTGGTCACCAACCGCTACGAGACGCAGCGCTTTGCCGTGGAGCACGGGGCCAGCTGCCTGGTCATCTGCTGCAGCGCGCAGGCCTCCGACGAGGTGCTGGAGCTGGCGCGGGAGCACGGCTGCGCGGTCATCACCACGCCCTACGACACCTTCGCGGCCGCGCGCCTCATCACGATGGCGGTCCCGGTGCGCGCCAAGATGCTCTCCGAGGGGATCCTCAAGGTGAGCGTCAACACCACCATCGACGACGCACGCAAGATGATGGCCCGCTCGCGCCACCGCTTCTTCCCCGTCATCGACGAGAACAGCCACTACGTGGGCCTCATCAGCTCGCCGAGCCTGCTCACCGCCAAGAAAAAGCACGTCATCCTCGTCGACCACAACGAGCGCGCGCAGTCGGTCGAGGGTCTCGAGCAGGCCGAGATCATGGAGATCATCGACCACCACCGCATCGGCTCCATCGAGACCTCCAGCCCCGCCTACTTCCGCAACATGCCCGTGGGCTGCACCTGCACGATCGTGTACATGATGTACCAGGAGAACGGCGTTGAGATCCCGCGCGACATCGCCGGCCTCATGCTCTCGGCCATCCTGTCCGACACGCTGGCGTTCCGCTCGCCCACCTGCACCCAGGTGGACCGCCGCGCCGCCGAGGACCTCGCCCGCATCTGCGGCGAGGACATCCCCACCTACTCCGACGCCATGTTCGAGGCCGGCGCCGACCTCACCGGGCGCACCGCCGAGGAGGTCTTCCACCAGGACTTCAAGGTCTTCAGCCGCGGCAACGTCAAGTTCGGCGTGGGCCAGGGCAGCTACATGACCGAGAAGAGCCGCAAGGCGGCCGAGGCGCTCGTGGGGCCCTACCTCGCCGAGGCGGCCCGCAGCGAGGAGCTGCCGCTCGTCTTCTACCTGTTCACCGACGTCAAGAGCTCCTCGAGCGAGATCCTGTGGTACGGCGAGGGCGCCGAGGGCATCGTCTCGCGCGCCTTCGACGTGGAGCCCGAGAGCGGCCTGGCGCTGCTGCCGGGCGTGGTGAGCCGCAAGAAGCAGGTCATCCCCGCCCTCATGGCCACGCTGCAGAGCACGCAGGAGGACCAGGACTAGTGGCCGGCGCCAAGACGGGCGAGCCGCGGGGGCGTCGCGGGGAGGACTCCCACTTCCTCGCGATCCTCTCGCGCATGAAGTACATCGAGCGCTGGGCGCTCATGCGCAGCTCGCGGCCGGAGAACCTCTCGGAGCACGCGCTTGAGGTCGCCGTCATCGCGCACACGCTGTGCGTGATCGGCAACGTGCGCTACGGCCACGACCTCGACGCCGGGCGCGCGGCGCTCGTGGCGCTCTACCACGACGCGTCCGAGATCATCACCGGCGACATGCCCACGCCCGTCAAGTACCACGACGGGACCATCCGCGACGCCTACAAGGCGGTGGAGCGGAGCGCCGAGGAGCGCCTACTGGCCACGCTTCCCGACGACCTGCGCCCGGCGTTCGAGGACGTCCTGTGGGTGGCCGACGACGCCGACGACGAGGAGCGCCACCTCCGGCGGCTCGTGAAGGCGGCCGACAAGGTGTCCGCGCTCATCAAGTGCGTGGACGAGCGGAGGTCCGGCAACGCCGAGTTCGCGAGCGCCGAGCGGAGCTGCCGCGCGGCCGTCGACGCGATGGCTGACGAGCTCCCCGAGGTGGCCGACTTCGTGCACGAGTTTCTCCCCTCCTACGGCGCCACCCTCGACGACCTGCTGTAGCTTCCGAATTGGGACATTGGGGACGGAGGTGTTTGTCACCTCGGCGAACAAGACAAGCTTGATGAGGTGACAAACACCTCCGTCCCCAATGTCCCTCAGAATGGAGCCCCATGCCACACGCGCTGCACGCCCGTCTGCCCAAGAACTTCGTGCTGGAGGAGCGCCTGGAGCGCTACGGCCGCGCCATCGAGCTCGAGCCCGAGCGGCTGCGCGGGTGCTGGGCCGAGGCCTGCTGGCCCGGCATCGGGACGAGCGCGACCGCGGGCGCGGGGCGCTTCTCGGAGGTGCGTCTCGACCTGGGCTGCGGCAAGGGGGCCTTCGCGATCGAGGCGGCGCGCCGCAACCCCGACGTGCTCTACGTGGCCATGGACGCCGAACCCATCTGCGTGGCCTACGCCGCCCAGCACGTCTGCGAGAGCGGCCTTTCCAACGTGGTCGTGGTGCCCGGCAACGGGATGCGCGTGCGCGCGTTCTTCTCGCCCGGCGAGGTCTCGGTGATCCACCTCAACTACCCCACGCCGTTCCCGCGCAAGCGCGACGCACACCGGCGCATGTTCTGCCTGGAGCGCCTCATGGACTTCCGCGAGATCCTGGCCCCCGGCGGCGAGGTCCGGCTGCGCACGGACAGCCAGCCGCTCTTTGACTTCGCGCTCACGCAGGTGCCGCTCGCCGGCTACGAGGTCGTGCGACAGAGTCGCGACGCGCGCGCCGACGCGGCCGACGCTGACGTGCCACCGAGCGAGTATGAGCAGCGGCTGGGCGCGCAGGGCGCCCGCGTGCACGCGCTCACGGTGACGCCCGGGCCCGCGCCCGAGCACCCGGAGCAGACCGCGGAGCTCTCGCTCGCCGTGTACCTGCCGAGCGAGCTGGATGCGTCGAGCTACGTGCCGCACGGCATGGAGGCGACGGTCACCAACCTCCGCAACCGCCGTCTGCGCGAACGGTCGCGCGCGGCGGGCCGGAATGGGTAGGGTAGTAAGGTAGAAGAGACCCCGCGGCGCGACGCCGCGCCCATTCGAAAGAAGCAGACATGCCCAAGATGTCCGCAGGCAACCGCCTGTACCTGTATCAGCTGCTCTCGCGCGAGCTCGGCGTGGGACGCCAGACTCTGCTGCCGCGCGCCGAGGAGGCGCTCGCCGCCGACGGGCTCGAGCCGGCCGACCTCGGCTGCGAGAGCATGCGCGCGCTGTGCGAGCAGCTGAGCGAGTTCGTCAAGCTCACGGTCTTCAAGAAGGGGACCGTCTATGCCACGGTGCTCCCCTGCGAGGAGTACGACCGCACCCTCGCGCGCCCGAGCGAGGACAAGGCGCCGAGCGACAAGCCCTGGAAGCGCCGCAAGGGGGCCAAGGCGCTGCGGCCGGTCAAGCCGCGGCACATAGAGCGGGCTCCGGAGGAGCCCGCGGACGAGGCCGAGCCGGTGCCCGTGGTCGCGGAAGTGGCCGCGACGGCAGCCGCGACCGAGTCCGTGGCGGAGGCGGTGGCCGAGCCGGAAGCGGTGGCCGAGCCGGAGGCGGCGGACACGCCGGAGCCGGAAGCAGCGGCCGAGCCGGAACCTGAGCCCGAGGCGGCGGTCGCCCCGGAGCCGGAGCCCGAGCCCGCCCCGGAGCCGGAGGTGGAACCGGAGCCGGAGACGGCGGCCGCAGCCGAGCCCGAGCCCGCCCCGGAGCCGGAGCCCGCGCGCAGGCCGTCCATCTCGCTCAACATCACCTACGACCCCGACGAGGAGGGCGCCTCCCCCGAGGCCGTCCCCGCAGCGACGCCGCAGCCGAGCCCGGCGCCCGCGAAGCGCGCCGACGAGCTCCCCCACGACTTTCACGCCGACGTCCGCTGCCCCAGCGAGCAGCTCAGCACGCTCTACCAGGTACTCCCCCCGGACGTTGACCCCATGGCCACCCTCGAGGAGGACTTCCGCGTGGCACGTTCCACGGGCGCGCTCGACGGCACGCGCAGCAACGTGACGTTCTCCCTGCGCTACCTGCGCTCCGACGGATCGGCACCGGTCCGCGTCACGCTGCGGCGCTCGGCGCGCCCCGTGGGCGGCAAGCGCTGGACGCTCGCCGCGGTCGACGCCGGGAGCGCCGACGAGGTGGGGCTCGAGGGCCTGAGCGCCGCCACGCGCGGCCCCTGGTCCGCCTTCGCCGCGCGGCCCTGGGGGGGAGTCCCCCGCCCCAAGCGAACTAGCACCCAGAAGACCGACCCCTGATCCCTGAAGGAGGGGACTCACACCAC
>NZ_CBIFYV010000086.1:0-5553 GCF_966187215.1 Thermophilibacter sp. | reverse complement strand
TGACGTGGACTTCGGCTACAATCCCGACAAGACCGTCCTCCACGACATCAACCTCTACGGCCTGCCCGGCCAGAAGATCGCCTTCGTCGGCTCGACCGGCGCGGGCAAGACCACCATCACCAACCTCATCAACCGCTTCTACGACATCGCCGACGGCAAGATCCGCTACGACGGCATCAACGTCAACAAGATCAGGAAGGACGACCTGCGCCGCTCGCTCGGCATGGTGCTGCAGGACGTGAACCTGTTCACCGGCACCGTGATGGACAACATCCGCTTCGGCCGCCTCGACGCCACCGACGCCGAGTGCGAGGCCGCCGCGCACCTGGTGGGCGCCGACGGCTTCATCAAGCGCCTGCCCGACGGCTACCAGACGATGCTCACCGACAACGGCTCCAACCTCTCGCAGGGCCAGCGCCAGCTGCTGTCCATCGCGCGCTGCGCGGTGGCCGACCCGCCGGTCATGATCCTCGACGAGGCCACCTCGAGCATCGACACGCACACCGAGGAGATCGTGCAGCGCGGCATGGACGCCCTGATGCTGGGGCGCACCACGTTCGTGATCGCGCACCGTCTCTCCACCGTGCGCAACTCCGACGCGATCATGGTCCTCGACCACGGCCGCATCATCGAGCGCGGCAGCCACGACGAGCTGATCGCCAAGCACGGCGTGTACTACCAGCTCTACACCGGGGCCTTCGAGCTCGAGTAGCGGCGGGAGGAGCTTCTCGCCGCCTCCGGGGCCCGCTCCTCATAACGTTGCGTGGGCCCTTCTCTGTGCCGCGGCGCCGCGCGGACTTCTCGCCGCCCGGGCTTCTCGGCCCTTTTGCCCACATCCGTCAATCTGACGCTTCTGTGCGCCCTCGCATCTCCCGCCGCCCCTCTCTCGTCACCCACGAGCGTCAAACTGACGGATGTGTGCGACGATGACGGAGGCACAGGGGCCGCCGCGGTACCCACAAACGTCATGTCGACGAATGTGGGTTGGAACAGAGGAGCCCAGACGGCCGCGCCGCCGTCCACAAGCGTCAATCTGACGGATGTGGGCAGACGGGCCGAGAGGGGACGCAGAAGACGGGGGCAACTGGGTGGCATCCTTGATGTCACCGGGCGCGCTTCAACAAGAACGCGCAGGTGGCGAGAAGTCCGGGGCGAGAGGGGCACCCAATCGGACCCCGTTCGGGACACGGACATCAAGGATGCCACCCAGTCGCGGGAGCTTTGCGACGGGACGGGGCTTCTCGGCGACGCGGCGGGGGCGAAACACCCAATCGGTGGGGATTCGTGGCAGGAGCAGGACACCGCGAACCGATCACCGAGCGCCCCTCACCCCACCGAAGTTCTGTGCCCTCGCTGAAAAATCGCAAGGTACCTTGACACCTCTCCCCCGCCGGCTCAGAGTGATGCGCGGCACACGGGCGTCGAGAAGGGGGCGCAACGCATGGACAGCCGTGACGACGGCACCGTCGAGCAACGAATCCTGCACGACCTGGGGTACTTCGGGTACTTCCTGCACCTGCACCACGGGGGGCGCAGCGGCAAGCAGCACGTGCTGGCGCGGCTGCTCGACGCGGGCGGCACGATGGCGCAGCGCGCGCTGCAGGAGTCATCGCCGATCGCGTCGGCGTCGCTCTCGGAGCTCCTGGCCAAGCTCGAGGGCGAGGGGCTCGTCACGCGCCTGCGCTCCCAGACCGACCGCCGCCAGCAGACCATCGCGCTCACCGAGGCGGGCCGCGCCCGCGCGCGCGAGGTCGTGGAGGAGCGCCGCGCCTTCGAGCGACGGGCGCTCGCGTGCCTGACCGAGGACGAGGTCGACGACCTCGCGGACAAGCTCGACCGACTCGCGGCGCACTGGCGCGAGCTCGGGGCCGAGCACGCGACCAAGAAGGGAGAGGCCGCATGCAACAAGCGCTAGCAGCCGACCAGAGCTTCGAGAAGACCGCGGCGCACATGAGCTATCTCGCCATCATGCGCCACCTGGTCGGGAGCATCCGCCAGTACCGCGGCGCGACCCTCGCCACGCCGCTTCTGGTGCTCGGCGAGGTGGTCTTCGAGATCATGATCCCGCTGCGCACCGCCGAGCTCATCGACGCGATCCGCGACGGCGCGAGCCTCGGCGAGATCACCCAGAGCGGCGCGGTGCTGGCCCTCATGGCCGTCATCTCGCTCGCCTTCGGCGCGGCGGCGGGCCTCACCTGCGCCAAGGCGTCGGTGGGCTTTGCCAAGAACCTGCGCCGCGACATGTTCTACAACATCCAGACCTTCTCCTTCGAGGTCATCGACCGGTTCTCGTCGAGCTCGCTGGTGACGCGCCTCACCACCGACGTGACCAACGTCCAGATGGCCTTCATGATGCTCATCCGCACGGCCATCCGCAGCCCCTTCATGCTCGTGCTCGCCTTCGCGGCCGCGTGGTCCATGGCGGGCTGGCTCGCGGTGGTCTTCGTGGTCATCATCCCGGTGCTGGCGGTGGCGCTGTTTGCCGTGATCCGCACGGTCACCCCCATCTTCCAGCGCATCTTCCGCAAGTACGACGCCCTCAACGAGCGCGCCGAGGAGAACCTCGCCGGCATCCGCGTGGTCAAGTCCTACGTGCGCGAGGACTACGAGAAGCAGAAGTACGAGCGCGCCTCCGAGGAGGTCCGCTCCGACTTCACCTTCGCCGAGCGCATCCTGGCCCTCAACGCGCCGATCATGAACTTCTGCGTGTACGCGGTCATCGTCTTCGTCATCTACGCGGGCTCCTACGCGATCATCTCCACCCGCGGCGAGCTGCTGGACGTGGGGCAGTTCTCGTCGCTGATCACCTACGGCTTCATGATGCTCATGAGCCTGATGATGCTCTCGATGATCTTCGCGATGGTGGTCATGAGCGAGGAGAACGCGCGCCGCATCTACGAGGTGCTGGAGGCCACCACCACGATCGAGCAGCCCGCCGACGCCGTGACCTCGATCGCGGACGGCTCGATCGACTTCGACCACGTGGGCTTCTCGTACCGCGGCGACAAGGACCACGAGGCCCTGCGCGACGTCGACCTGCACATCAAGAGCGGCGAGGTCATCGGCGTCATCGGCTCCACGGGGTCGGCCAAGTCCACGCTCGTGCAGCTGATCCCGCGCCTCTACGACGTGACCGAGGGCCGCGTGCGCGTGGGCGGCCTCGACGTGCGCTCCTACGACCTCGACACCCTGCGCAACGGCGTGGCCATGGTGCTCCAGAAGAACGTGCTGTTCAGCGGCACCATCGCCGAGAACCTGCGCTGGGGCAACCCCGACGCCACCGACGAGGAGATCCTGGAGGCGGCGCGCCTGGCCCAGGCCGACGAGTTCGTGCAGACCTTCCCCGACAAGTACGACACCCACATCGAGCAGGGCGGCACCAACGTGTCCGGCGGCCAGAAGCAGCGCCTGTGCATCGCCCGCGCGCTGCTCAAGCGGCCCAAGATCCTCATCCTGGACGACTCCACGAGCGCGGTGGACACCAAGACCGACCGCCTCATCCGCGAGGGGCTGCGCTCCTACCTGCCCGAGACCACCAAGATCATCATCGCGCAGCGCACCTCGAGCGTCGAGGACGCCGACCGCATCGTGGTCATGGACGGCGGGCGCGTCAACGACGTGGGCACCCACGAGGAGCTGCTGCGCCGCAACGCGATCTACCGGGAGGTCTACCTCTCCCAGAACAAGCAGAGCCACGACGAGAGGGACCTCGGACAGCTGGAGGTGAGCGCCGATGAGCGCTGAGCAGACCGCGCGCGGGCGTGCCCCGCGCTCGATGGGCAGGACGGCGCTGCGCGTCCTCAGGATGCTGCGCGGCTTCTATCCGGTGATGCTGCCGGCCGTGGCCGTCTGCATCCTGGTGCAGTGCGTGGTGCAGGCCATGCCCAACGTCTTCATGGAGCGCGCGCTCACCGTGGTGGGCGAGTTCTGGCAGACCGGCGACTGGGCCAGCGCGCAGCCGCAGATCTTCCAGAACGCGGCGCTTCTCGCCGTCCTGTACTTCGCGAGCCTCGTCTGCAACGCCGTGTGGCAGCAGTGCATGGCCATCCTCACGCAGGGCGCGCTCAAGAAGTTCCGCTGCCTGATGTTCGACCACATGCAGGACCTGCCGATCCGCTACTTCGACACGCACCAGCACGGTGACGTGATGAGCTACTACACCAACGACATCGACGCCATGCGCCAGATGATCGCGCAGTCGATGCCGCAGCTGTTCCTCACCTGCCTGATGCTCGTCTCGGTGGGCTGCATCATGGTCTTCTACAGCCTGCCGCTGACGCTGGTGGTGGTGGGCGGCACCGCGATCATGGCGCTTCTCGCCAAGGCGCTCGGAAGCCGCTCGGCGCGCAACTTCCTGCGCACGCAGCGCGCGGTGGCCACCGTGGAGGGCCACGTCGAGGAGGTCATGAACGGCGAGAAGGTCGTCAAGGTCTTCTGCCACGAGCGCCAGACCGAGGCCGCCTTCGACGAGCTCAACGACGAGCTCGAGGCGGCGGCGCGCGCGGCCAACTCCTACGCCAACACGCTCATGCCGATCCTCATGAACATGGGCAACCTGCTCTACGTGGTGGTGGCCGTGGCGAGCGGCGCGTTTTTGGTGCTGGGGGTGGCCAACCCGTCGCTCTCGGGCCTGCCGCTCACGATCGCCGTGGCGGTGCCGTTCCTCAACATGACCAAGCAGTACGCCAACCAGATCGGCCAGATCTCCAACCAGGTGAACTCCGTGGTCATGGGCCTCGCCGGCGCCGAGCGCATCTTCGAGCTGCTCGACGAGCCGGTGGAGGCGGACGAGGGCTACGTCGACCTGGTTGCCTGCCGCACCGAGCGCGACGGGACCGTCGTGGAGTGCGACCGCCGCGACGGCTCCTGGGCCGGCCAGTGGGCGTGGAAGCACCCGCACCAGGCCGACGGCACCGTCACGTACACGCCGCTCGCCGGCGACGTGCGCCTCTTTGACGTGGACTTTGGCTACGAGCCGGGGCACACGGTGCTGCACAACATCTCGCTCTACGCCAAGCCGGGCCAGAAGGTGGCCTTCGTCGGCGCGACGGGCGCGGGCAAGACCACGATAACGAACCTGCTCAACCGCTTTTACGACATCGCGGACGGCAAGATCCGCTATGACGGCATCAACATCACGAAGATCCGCAAGAGCGACCTCCGCCGCGCGCTGGGCATCGTTTTGCAGGACACGAACCTCTTCACGGGCACGGTCATGGAGAACATCCGCTACGGGCGCCTGGACGCGACGGACGAGGAATGCGTCGCCGCGGCGAAGCTCGCGGGCGCGGACGACTTCATAACCCGCCTGCCGGAGGGCTATCAGACGCTCCTGACCGGAGACGGCGCGAACCTCTCGCAGGGCCAGCGGCAGCTGATCTCGATAGCGCGCGCCGCCGTCGCGGACCCGCCGGTGATGATCCTGGACGAGGCGACGAGCTCCATCGACACGCGCACGGAGGCCATTGTGCAGCGCGGCATGGACGCGCTGATGCAGGGCCGCACGGTGTTCGTCATCGCGCACCGGCTCTCGACGGTCAAGAACTCGGACGT
>NZ_CBIFYV010000085.1:0-9414 GCF_966187215.1 Thermophilibacter sp. | reverse complement strand
ATACGCAGGAGACTTAAAATCTTCGGCCGCGAGGATTGTGGTTTCGAGTCCCACCGCCCCTACCAGCACGTGACGCCCCCGGGCCGTTCGCGGCCCGGGGGCTCTGATATACTAGCCGCGCGTCCCCATCGTCTAGTGGCCTAGGACATCGCCCTTTCAAGGCGACGACACGGGTTCGACTCCCGTTGGGGGCACCACGACTCTGACGCCCGGGGCCCGCCCCGGGCGTTTTTCGTGCCGGTCGCGGGGACCGACGACCTGCGCGCCCTGCTCGCCGCGCCCGACGACCCGCGCGCCCCTCTCGTCGCGTCCGATGCCCGCGCCCGCCCCGTCGCGCCCCTCTCGCCGCGCATCCACTCTCGCGCTCCCAATTAACCCGCAAAAAATGATTTCATATTCATATATTTGCAGGAAAGAAAAATGGATTTGTCATATTGTGCGTGTTAATTCGTGGAAGAGGAGAATATGGGGGAGCGGGAACGGGGCGAATGGGGGGGCGGGAGGGACGCCGGCCGACGCCGCGCTACCAGTCGAGGTCGTTCCTCTCGGCGAAGCGCCGCGCCGACGCCACGAACCAGTCGTGCCCCTGGCACCAGTCCACGAACTCGGGCACGTCGGCGATGATCGGCTCGGCCTCGTGGACCGCGAGCAGGCCCTCCTCGAAGCCGCGCGGCTCCGCCTCCGGCCGGTCGGGCAGGTAGGGGTCCACGTAGCTGGGGCGCAGCAGCGCGTAGGCGCCGCCGGCGCAGAGGTCGTCGAACCCACGTAGCGCCCGCCGCGCGGCGGCCGTCCGGTCCAGCTTGTAGAGCAGCAGCACGCGCGCGAGGTGGGACCAGGCGCTCTCGCGTCCCGAGAAGCGCGCCTCCAGCTCGCCGAGCCCCGCCTCGTCCTCGAGCCGGGCGCAGGCGAGCATCGCCGTGTGCCGGGCGCCGAGCGGGTCGGACGGCGCGGCGTCAATCACCGAGGCGGCGGCCGACTCGGCCATCTTGAAGCGCGCGCCCTCCGCGCACGTTCGGGCCACGGCCGCCCTCAGGCGCAGCCGCGGCCGGCGGAAGACGTCCTCCCAGGCGCCCTCCAGGTTGCCCGCGCCTCGCCCGTCCGTCGCGAGCTCCAGGTCGAGAAGCCCCTTGAGCAGCGAGTCCGGGTCCTCCTCGGCGGCGAGAAGCCCCACGAGCCGGGCGTCGAGGCACCCCTCGTCGACGCGCGCGGCGTGGTCGCAGGCGAGGCGCAGGGTCGCGAGCGCGCGGCTCCGCGCGGCCTCGAACGCGTCGTCATCGAGGTCCTCGGCCTCCCGACGGGCGGCGCGATAGGCGTCGAGGGCCCGCGCGAGCTCGAGGAACGCCTGGTCGGCCGGCGTGTCCACATACTCGATGGGGTGCTCGCGCACCACGATGAGCAGCTCGTCGTAGGCCTGGTCCGAGAGCGGCCCGATCTTCTCGCGCCGGTGCCGGGCGCAGCGCTCCACCAGCTCGTCCCAGGCGTTCATCGACGCGTCTCCCCTCCGGCCTCGGCGGCCTGTCGCGCCGCCTGCGGGTCCAGCTCGGCCGTCGCGCGCGCCACCCAGGCGCCCAGCGCGCCGCGCCCCGAGCTCTCGCGGCCCTCCTGCAGCAGCACCGTCCCCTCGCTCACCGCGAGGATGAGCTCGTCGGAGCCGTAGGGCGGCACGCGCAGGCGCGCGAACGCGCCGTCGGGGAGCTCGGTCTGCCGGATGAGCGCCGCGCCGGAGCCGGGATAGCTGCGCAGCAGCCGCGCGAGCAGCTCGCGCGCGGCCGAGAGGTCCCAGCGCCGGTGCGCGAGCGCCACCTGGGCGAGCAGGATCCAGGCGTCGTCGGTCGCGCGCGGGGCGCAGAGCGACGGATAGCGGGCGACCAGGTGCGCGAGGCCCGTCTCGTCCTCGAGCTTGGCCAGCGCGTAGGCCAGCGTGAAGCGCACGTCGGAGGTGTCGCGCGGATCGGCCTCGAGCAGCCGCTCCGACGCCTCGACGGCCCTGCGGTTGCGGCCGCAGATGAGGGCGTCCTCGGCGAGCTCGGCCATCCAGCGCTGCCAGGGGCGCATCGCCACCTCCGCTGCGAGCGCGCGGCGCTCGTCGCCGAGGCCCGCGCAGATTCGGTCGCGCTCCGCCTCGCACGATGCCCGGACCGCGTCGGCACCGTCGGCCAGCGCGCGGTAGCGGCGCTCCGCCGAGCCGTCGCGCGCTATCCGGCGCATGCGCACGGCGTCGTGGCAGGCGGGGTCGAGCGAGAGCGCCTCGTCGAGAAGAGCCTCGGCGCGCGCCGTGAGCTGCTCGGCCTGGTGGTCGTCGGCGAAGGGCAGCTGGTAGTCGATGAGGTCGGCGGCCAGCGTAACCAGGTGGAAGGCGCGGTCGGCGTCGGTCTGGGGCAGCGAGTCGCGGTCGCGCGCGAGCCGCCGGCCGAACGAGGCCATCGCCCGCACGGCGCCGGTGGGGTCGTCGTCAAGCGTCAGCGCAAAGCGCAGCGCCATGCGCTGGTAGTCCTCGCGCCTGGGGTCGTGGGCCATGGAGCCTCCTCTCGTCCCCCATGGTAGCCGACCGGCGCACCCGGCGCGCATCCCGCGGTTGCTGCCGCGCGCCCGCCCCAACGCCCCACGCCCCTCTCGCCGCGCGCCGCTCGCCCCGCTTACCGAGCCGCTCGCGGGTACGCGTCGCCCGCTTTCCAAAACGGGTAATACTGCCCCTTGGAATCCGCCGCGGGGGCGGCGGCTCAGGAATTGGAGGAGAGTTATGGGACGTTTCACCAATCCGCGTGACCTGTACTTTGGCGAGGGCGCCCGTCACGAGGTCAAGAACCTCAAGGGCTCCCGCGCCATGATCGTCACCGGCGGCGGCTCCATGCGTCGCGGCGGCTTCCTGCAGGACGTCGAGGCTGACCTCAAGGAGGCCGGCTTCGAGGTGCAGATCTACGAGGGCGTCGAGTCCGACCCGTCGGTCGACACCGTCATGAAGGGCGCCAAGGCCATGCAGGAGTTCCAGCCTGACTGGATTATCGGCCTGGGCGGTGGCTCGCCGATCGACGCGGCCAAGGCCATGTGGCTCTTCTACGAGTACCCCGACTTCACCTTCGAGCAGGCCGTCGTGCCGTTCGGCTTCCCCGAGCTGCGCCAGAAGGCCCACTTCTGCGCCATCGCCTCGACCTCCGGCACGGCCACCGAGGTCACGGCCTTCTCCGTCATCACCGACTACGAGAAGGGCATCAAGTACCCGCTCGCCGACTTCAACATCACGCCCGACGTGGCCATCGTCGACCCCGAGCTCACCTACACCATGCCGCAGAAGCTCTGCGCGCACACCGGCATGGATGCGCTGACCCACGCTATCGAGGCCTACGTCTCCACCGCGGGCTCCATGTTCACCGACGCCAACGCGCTGCACGCCATCCGTGAGATCGTGGAGTGGCTGCCCAAGTCCTACCAGGGCGATCACGAGGCCCGTCAGCACATGCACGAGGCCCAGTGCATCGCCGGCATCGCCTTCTCGAGCGGCCTGCTCGGCATCGTGCACTCCATGGCGCACAAGACCGGCGCCGCCTTCTCCGGCGACCACATCATCCACGGCTGCGCCAACGCCATGTACCTCGGCAAGGTCATCCAGTTCAACGCCAAGGACGCCCGCGCCAAGAGCCGCTACGCCTACATCGCCAAGGAGATCCTGCACCTCAGCGGTGAGACCGAGGACGAGCTCGTGGCCGCTCTGGTCCAGGAGATCCGCGATCTCAACGACAAGCTCAACATCCCGCAGGGCATCAAGAACTACGGCAAGGGCGGCGTGAAGGCCGACGAGTCCATCATCGACTACGCCGAGTTCGAGGAGAAGAAGCACGACGTGGCGGCCAACGCCATCCTCGACGCCTGCACCGGCTCCAACCCGCGTCAGCCCACGCAGGAGGAGATGGAGAAGCTCCTCGAGTGCGTCTACAACGACGTCGACGTGGACTTCTAAGTCGCTCGCACAACGTGACCAGAGGGCCCCGACCGCGCGCCGGGGCCTTTTCTTGTGCCGCGCTCGTTGACGCGTCAGGCCACGATCTTGGCACGTCGGCGGGTGGCGAGCTGGAAGGCGTCCTCCAGCCGGTCGGCGGGGTCGCCGAGAAGCACGAGCATCGTCGCGCCGTCGCGCTTGTAGGCGTGCGCCACGGCCGCGTCCACCGCGCCGGCGCCGCGCACGGTCTCGTGGACGAAGGACTCGTAGTCGGCGCGCGCCGCCTCGGCGAGCCGCTCGCCGTCGCGGGGGTCGGCGCTGTCCTCGATGAGGGCGAAGACGCGGCCGTCGGGGCTCGAGCAGAGCCCGCCGTGCGCGGACGCGCGCGCGTGGAGCAGGCCGTTCGCCACCTGCTCGCGGTCGACGCCCAACAGCTCGCAGACGCCGATCGCGGCGAGCGCGGGGCCCACGTTGAAGGCGCCCGTGAGCGGCAGGGCCACCACGTCGTCCCAGGAGGGCGTGGTGGCGCGGAACCTGACGAGGCCGTAGCCGGAGCGGATCGCACCGGCGCCCACGTCTGCCATCGGCGAGCGCGCCGAGAAGCTCAGGCCGCGGCCGCCCGCCCGCACCGTCCCGGCTCCGCCCGCGCCGAGCGTGCAGAGCAGGTCGACCTGCGGGCGCGGGTCCTTCTCGCCGAGCTCCGCGATTAGGTAGGGGAGGCCGCGCTCGCGCGCGTGGGCCAGATGGTCGTCCCAGCGCGCGAGGGGGCCGCCGGCGCCGGGCGCGGGTCGCGGCGTCCACTCGACGCCGTCGTAGGTCTCGCGGGCACCGAGCACGCCCGCGCGCCCGTAGGGCTCGTCGCCGTCGAGGATCGTGCGCAGCAGCGCGGAGGTCACCTCGCCGTCGCGCGGCCCGGCGACGATGCCTATGACCACGGGCGCGGCCATCGCCCGTCAGCGCCCGGTCGGGTGCGCGCGGTCGTAGGCGGCCACGCCGCGCTCGGCGAGCTCGCAGTCAGAGGCGCAGGGGACAAAGCCGTCGCGCGTGTGCTGGTACCTCTCGTGCCCCTTGGCCAGGAGCAGCACCACGCTGCGCTGGCCCTCGGCCAGCTCGAAGGCGCGCTCGGCGGCCCGCTCGCGGTCGAGGACGACCTCGTGCGGGAAGCCGGCCGGCAGCGCCGCCTCCATCTCGCGGCAGATGTCGGCCGGGTCCTCCGTCCAGGGGTCGTCCGAGGTAAGGACGATGTAGTCCACGTAGCGCGCGGCAACGGAGGGCAGGTCGCGGCGGCGCTCCTGTGCCTTGCCGCCCACCGCGCCAAAGACCGCGATCGCGCGCGCCCCGGCGAACGTGCCGGCGACGGCCGAGAGCAGCGACTCGAAGGCGTAGCCGTTGTGCGCGTAGTCAACGACCACAGTGAGCCGGCGGTCGGCGGAGCGGTGGAACTCCATGCGCCCGGGCACGCGCGTGGCGGCCAGGCCCTCCGCGACCTTCTCGACGCCGATGCCAAGAAGGTCGGCGGCCGCGGCGGCGCACAGCGCGTCCGAGACGCTGAAGGCGCCGGGGAAGGGGAGGCTCACGCGCGCGGAGGCGTCGCGGAGGTGCAGGGTGAACGAGATTCCCTCCTCGGCGTCGGCGAGGCCCTCGGCCCAGACGTCGGCCTCGGGGCGGTCGATGCCAAAGGCGACCACGCGCTCGGCGGAGCCGGAGCGGGCCGCCTCGAGGACGCGGTCCGCGTGCTCGGAGTCGAGGTTCACCACGGCGGTGCGGCACTGCTCGAAGATGCGCAGCTTGGAGGTGAAGTAGTCCTCGAAGTCCGCGTGCTCAACGGGCGAGATGTGGTCGAGCCCGATGTTGAGGAAGCAGCCCGCCGCGAGGGAGACGCCGAGCGTGCGGTCGTACTTGAGGGCCTGGCTGGAGACCTCCATCGCCAGGGCGGCGAGACGGGCGTCTCGGGCGTTGGCCAGGTGGCGCCAGAGGTCGGGTGGCTCGGGCGTGGTGTTGCGGGCGGGGGCCTCCCCGGCGCCGTCGTAGGTCTCGACGGTGCCGATCATCCCGCAGGAGCCATCGCCGTGCGCGGCGTCCACGATCGAGCGGAGCATGTAGGCCGCGGTGGTCTTGCCCTTGGTGCCCGTGATGCCAACGATCGGCAGGTCACGGTCGGGGTGTCCGTAGGCCGCCGCGGAGGCGAGGGCCATCGCGGGGCGAATCTCGCGCGTCACGAGCGCCGGGACGCCGGGCGCGGCCGCCGCGAGCTCGGCGGCACGGGCCCCGTCGCAGAGATACGCGACGGCCCCGGCGTCGAGCGCCGACCGCAGGAACTCGGTCCGGAACGCCGTGCCCTTGCAGACGAAGAGGTCGCCGGGCCGCACCGCCCGCGAGTCGCACGACGTGCCCGTGACGGCAACGGCACTCGTTGCCCCCACAGGTGAGATCCCCACGCCTCCAACCGCGATAGCCGCTGCTATGTCCGATAGGGTCACCGTATTCATAGCGACCAGTATACCCGCAGGGTCCGGCCGGCGCGGGGAGGTCCCGCCGCGAGTTCTTGCCGCGCCCTCTGCGGCAAGCTGTCCGAGCGCCGGAACCTCCCCGCGCCGGCCGGACCCGGACGACGGCGAGCAGGTCGTCTATGCTAGACTGCCCCCATCGGGCGATTGGCGCAGCGGCTAGCGCAGGTGCCTTACACGCACAAGGTCGGCGGTTCGAATCCGTCATCGCCCACCAGGTCTTCTCGGCCCTTGTCGCCGCGGCGGCGAGGGCCTTCCCAAGAGCCCCGAGGAGGGACCATGAGCGATTCGGCGACCCCCGAGCGGCGCCCCGCCGGCCGCGCCGTTGACGAGATGCGTCCCGTTGCGCTCACGCGAGCCGTGATGAAGAACGCGGACGGCTCGTGCCTCGCCGAGTTCGGGGACACGCGCGTGCTCTGCACCGCCACGGTCGAGGAGGGCGTGCCCGCCTGGCGCAGGGGCGCGCACGCGGGCTGGGTCACGGCGGAGTACGCCATGCTGCCCGCCTCCGGGAACCGTCGCACCCCGCGCGAGTACCGGGGGCGCAAGGGCCGCTCGATGGAGATCGAGCGCCTGATTGGCCGCAGCCTGCGCGCCGTGACGCGCCTCGACCGGCTGGGTGAGGTCACGATCACGCTGGACTGCGACGTCATCCAGGCGGACGGCGGCACGCGCACGGCGTCGGTGACGGGCGCGTGGGTCGCGCTGCACGACGCGCTGGCGGCCATGGTGGAGCGCGGGCGCCTCCCGCGGCTGCCGCTCACGGGACAGGTTGCCGCCGTGTCGGCGGGCCTCGTCGACGGGCGGGCGCTCCTCGACCTCGACTATCCCGAGGACTCCCATGCGGAGGTCGACCTCAACCTCGTGGGAACCGCGGACGGGCGCATCGTGGAGGTGCAGGGCACCGGCGAGCGCTCCACGCTCGACCGCACGCAGCTCGACGAGCTCCTCGACCTCGCCCAGGCGGGCGTCGAGCGGCTCTGCGCAGCCCAGAGCGAGGTCACGGGCTTTCGCCTGGCGTGACGCGCCGGGCCCGGCGGCCCGTGCTCCCGGTTGCCGCCTCGGGCGCGCAATAGGCCATTTCGTTACACAAAATCGCGCGCTGCTGTGCAATATCCCGATTTCTTACACAGGCGATTCCGCGCAACAAACTAGTTAAAAATATTCAACTGCACGTTTTCGGGGTAGTATCGGCAAGCGTTTGGCTGGACTCTGTTGCGGGCGCCAAATGGCCCGATTATCCTGTGTAAGAAAGGCACATAATGCACAACGCCGCGCGATTTAGTGTAACGGGCGGAGCTATTGCACCCACTTGGAGGGAGACGCATGGGGTACGCCGCAGATAACGTACGCGGGACGCTCGATCCGGAGCGCACGGTCGTCGTGGCCACGGGCAACGCGCACAAGGTCGTCGAGATCGAGGCCATCCTCGCCCCGGCGATGCCGGGCGCGCGCTTCGTGGCCCTCGGCGAGCTGGGGGACTTCCCCGATCCCGAGGAGGACGGCCAGACCTTCTTTGACAATGCCCTCATCAAGGCGCGTGCCGCCCAGGCCGAGACGGGCCTGGCCATGGCCGTCGCCGACGACTCGGGCCTGTGCGTCGACGCGCTCGACGGTGCGCCGGGCATCCACTCCGCGCGCTGGGCCGGCGAGCACGGCAACGACGCCGCCAACAACGCCAAGCTCATGCGCGAGATGGCGGACGTGCCCGACGAGCGCCGCGCGGCCCGCTTCCACTCCACCGTCGTGCTCGTCCGCGGCGACGAGGTCCTGCGCGGCGACGGCGACTGCGAGGGCGCGGTGGGCCACGAGCCCCGCGGCGACCACGGCTTCGGCTACGACCCGCTGTTCCTTCCCGTCGAGACCCCGGGCCGCACGATGGCCGAGCTCACCCTCGACGAGAAGAACCGCATCTCCCACCGCTTCCACGCGCTTCAGGACCTCTCGGCGAAGCTCCGCTAGACGCGTCGCCGTCGCGGTAGCATCATAGGCACGTCCGGGGCCCGGCCCCGGGCCGTCGTGGACGGGCAGGGGCCCCGACGCGGCGGCTCCTCTCATAGCTCGTTGGCGACCTCGCCCTGGTGGTCGCAGTCACATTGGCCGCGGCCGATGGGGCCGCACGGCGGGCGCGTCGCCCACCGGTCTATGAAAGGACGCACCATGAAGATCCTCCGTGCCAAGGACTATGCCGACATGAGCCGCAAGGCGGCCAACATCATCTCGGCCCAGGTCATCCTCAAGCCCAACTGCGTGCTCGGCCTCGCCACCGGCACCACGCCGATCGGCACCTATAAGCAGCTCGCCGAGTGGAACCACAAGGGCGACTGTGACTTCTCCCAGGTCAGCACCTACAACCTCGACGAGTACCGCGGGCTCAGCCACGATGACCCGCAGAGCTACCACTACTTCATGCGCGAGAACCTCTTCGACCACGTCAACATTGACCTCGCCAACACGCACGTGCCCGACGGCGCCAACCCCGACGCCGCTGCCGCCTGCGCCGAGTACGACCGCCTCGTCGCCGCGGCCGGCTATCCCGACCTGCAGCTGCTGGGCATCGGCAACAACGGCCACATCGGCTTCAACGAGCCCGACGACCACTTCTCCAAGGGCACGCACTGCGTCGACCTGACCGAGTCCACGATCAAGGCCAACAGCCGCCTCTTCGAGCGCGAGGAGGACGTGCCGCGCCAGGCCTACACGATGGGCGTGCAGACCATCATGTACGCGCGCCAGATCCTCGTGGTCGCCAACGGCGAGTCCAAGGCCCAGGCCGTGCGCGACATGTGCTTCGGCCCGGTGACGCCGAGCTGCCCCGCCTCTATCCTGCAGCTCCACACCAACTGCGTCGTGGTCGCCGACGAGGCGGCGCTCTCGCTCTGCCCCGAGCAGTAGGCGAGAGGACCGGCGGGTCACGAATCGAGCGGGGGAAGGGGGGGGGGTAGCGCACCCCCCCCCCATAAGGCCGGCTAC
>NZ_CBIFYV010000084.1:0-14910 GCF_966187215.1 Thermophilibacter sp. | reverse complement strand
CCTAATGTGTCATTGTCTCGGAGGGAAAAGGCTGTGTTGTGTCTGTCGGTGGTTTTTGCTCAGCCGGCCGCCTAAATCCCGCACCTGAAGAGTCGGATGAAGCCGCACCTACGCCCAGGAGAGGCTCACGGAGCCCATGCCCAGGTGGCGCGCCAGCACCGGCCCGCCGTCCTTCACGCGGACGTGGGCGTGCGGCAGCCGCGCACGCACGGCGAGAAGGACCTCGCGCGCCTCCACGCCGCGCGGGCCGAAGTGCGACAGCAGCAGCTCGGACGCGCCCTCGGGCACCCGCGCCACCATGGCCTCGGCCATGCCGCGCGCGCCGCGGCCGTCCCCGAGCTTGACGATGCCGCCCTCGCGCAGCGTCATCACCGGGTAGCGGTTGAGCTTGGTGGCAACCGCCCGGCGGATCGCGCCGAGGCGCCCGCTGCGCGAGAGCGCTCCCATGTCGGGCACGCTGAAGACGATGCGCTCGCGTCCGCGCAGCTCGCGAAGGTCTTCCGCGATCTCGGCCGCGCCGTGTCCCTCGTTGGCGAGCGCGCGGGCGCGCCGCACCATGAACTCCAGCGCGCCGGCGGTGAGCCAGCTGTCGAGCACCGTCACGCGCGCGTCGCCCACGGCGTCGGCCGCCTGCTGCGCGCTGCGGAACGTGCCGGACAGGCGCGACGAGATCGTGAGGCAGAGGACCTCGTCGCCGGCGGCGAGGTGGGCCCGGAACGCCCGCTCGAAGACCGAGGGGCGCACGGCCTCGGTGCTCACGTCGCGGCTGGCGGCGAGAAGCGCGGCGTAGTCGCCGTTCTCGCCCACGAAGCCCTCCTCGCGGTGGCCGAACTCCCCGACGTAGCCCATCGGGACCACGTCGACGCCGAGCTCGGCGGCCTCGTTGCGCGTGAGCCCGCAGGTGGAGTCAGTCACGAGCGCGAGCATATGCGGTCGCCTCCCATAACGCGGAACTTGTCGTAGCGACGCCGCACGAGCTCGTCGGCGTCCAGGCCCTCCAGCTCGTCGAGGGCGAGCTCGACCTCGCGCATGAGGTCGTGGGCGATCTCGGTGTGCGTGAGGCCCAGGTCGTTGATGACGCCGTCAACGAGCCCCAGCTCGGCGAGGTCGGGGGCGGTGATGCGCAGCGCCTCGGCGGCCTCGGCGGCGCGCTTGGCGTCCTTCCAGAGGATCGACGCGCAGCCCTCGGGGCTCACCACGGAGTACGCGGAGCTGCCGAGCATGTAGACGCGGTCGGCCACGGCCAGCCCGAGCGCGCCGCCCGAGCCGCCCTCGCCCACGATCACGCTCACGATGGGCACCTTGAGCCCGCTCATGGCCACGAGGTTGGTGGCGATGGCCTCGCCCTGGCCGCGCTCCTCGGCGCCGATGCCGCAGTAGGCGCCCGAGGTGTCCACGAGGCACAGCACCGGCCGCCCGAACTTCTCGGCCTCGCGCATGAGGCGCAGGGCCTTGCGGTAGCCCTCAGGGTGCGCCATGCCGAAGTTGCGGCGCACGCGCTCCTTGGTGGAGTTGCCGCGCTCGATGGCGATGACGGTCAGCACGCGGCCGCCCTTCCAGCCGATGCCGGCCACGATGGCCGCGTCGTCGGCAAAGAGGCGGTCGCCGTGCAGCTCCACGAAGCCGTCGAGCGAGCGCTCGATGAGCTCCAGCGCGGTGACGCGCTCGGTGGAGCGGGTCAGCTTGACGATGTCGTAGGCGCTCTCGGGCGCCGGGGTGCGCTTGGGGCGGTTGCCCCGCTTGCCGCGCGGCTCCTCGTGGCTGAGCGCGTGCGGGGCGCCCGCGGCCGGCGCCGACCCCTCGTGCAGGGCGAGAAGCTCGGCGAGCGTGGCGACCATGTCGCGGCGCTCCACGATGAGGTCGCAGAAGCCGTGCTCGAGCAGGAACTCGGAGCGCTGGAAGCCGGCGGGCAGGCGCTTGTGCGTGGTCTGCTCGATGACGCGCGGGCCGGCGAAGCCCACCAGCGCGCCCGGCTCGGCGAGGGTGACGTCGCCCTCCATGGCGAAGCTCGCGGTGACGCCGCCGGTGGTGGGGTCGGTGAGCACGGTGACGTAGAGCAGGCCGGCCTCGGAGTGGCGCCTCACCGCCGCGGAGACCTTGGCCATCTGCATGAGCGAGGTGGTGCCCTCCTGCATGCGCGCGCCGCCGGAGACCGTGAAGCCCACGACGGGCAGCCTGAGCTCGAGGGCGCGCTCGAAGACACGCGTGACCTTCTCGCCCACCACCGAGCCCATCGAGCCCATCATGAAGTCGGCGTTCATGAAGAACAGGGCGCAGTCGTGACCGCCGATCTTGCCGCGGCCGCACACCACGGCATCGAGCTCGTGGCTCTTCTCGCGCGCCGCCTCGAGCTTCTCGGGATAGCCGGGGAACTCGAGGAAGTCGGTGGCCGCGAGGTCGGCGTCCCATTCCTCGAAGCTGCCGGCGTCAACGGTGACCTTCATGCGCTTGCGCCCGGACAGACGCAGGTGACGGCCGCAGCGCGGGCAGACGTCGAGGTTGGCCTCGAGCTTCTCGGCGTCGATCACGCGGCGGCACCCGGGGCACTTGACCAGCACGTGGCGCTCTGGGAACTCCGCGGCCACCTCGGTCACGGGGCCCTCGAGCGCGTTGAGGCTCTTCTCTCGCTTACTCATAGAGGTGCTCCATCAAGTTGGTGTGATAGTTCCCCGAGACGAACTCGGGGTTGGAGAGGATGTCGAGGTGCAGCTCGCTGTTCTCGGCGACACCCTCGATGACCAGCTCGCCGAGGGCGGAGCGCATCTTTCGGATGGTCTCCTCGCGCGTGGACGAGCACACGATCAGCTTGCCGAGCAGCGAGTCGTAGTAGGGCGGCACCACGGCGCCCACGTAGAGCGCCGAGTCGAAGCGCACCTGCGGGCCGCCCGGGACGTGCAGCATCGTGACCTCGCCGCACGACGGGAGGAACTCCGGGGTCTCGGCGTTGATGCGGCACTCGATGGCGTGGTCCTGGATGCGGATGTCGTCCTGCGAGAAGGGCAGCTCGGCCCCCGCGGCCACGCGCAGCTGCCACTTGACGAGGTCCACGCCGCTCACGAACTCCGTGACCGGGTGCTCCACCTGCAGGCGCGTGTTCATCTCCATGAAGTAGAAGTTGCCGTCGTCCGCGAAGAGGAACTCGATCGTGCCCACGCCCACGTAGCCCACGGCACGCGTGAGGTCACGGGCCGCCTTGTGCATGCGCTCGCGGACGCCCGGGTGCGCGTCGAGGCACGGCGCGGGGCTCTCCTCCACGAGCTTCTGGTTGCGGCGCTGCACCGAGCACTCGCGCTCGCCGAGGCTGACCACGTTGCCGTGGGCGTCGGCGAGCACCTGGACCTCCACGTGGTGGGCCGGCGAGACGAACTTCTCCATGTAGCACTCGCCGTCGCCGAAGGCCGCCTCGGCCTCGGCGTGGGCCTCCGTGAACGCCTTGCCCGCGTCCTCGGGGCGCTCGACCTTGCGGATGCCGCGGCCGCCGCCGCCCGAGCGCGCCTTGATGAGCACCGGGCAGCCGATGCGCGCGGCCTCGGCCTCGGCCTCCTCCGCGCTCTTGAGCAGGTCGCAGCCCGGCACGATGGGCACGCCGGCCTCGCGGGCCGTGCGGCGCGCCGCGTCCTTGTCGCCCATGCGCTCGATGACCTCGGGCGAGGGGCCCACGAAGACCAGGCCGCACTCCCCGCACTCGCGCGCGAAGTGGGCGTTCTCCGAGAAGAACCCGTAGCCGGGGTGGATGGCCTTGGCGCCCGAGCTGAGGGCGCAGGTGATGATCGCGTCCTCGTTGAGGTAGCTGTCGGCCGGGCGCGGGCCGCCGATGCAGTAGGCCTCGTCGGCGAGGGCCACGTGGAGCGCCTCGGCGTCCGCCGTGGAGTAGACGGCCACGGTGCGCACGCCCATCTCCTTGCAGGCGCGAATCACGCGCACGGCGATCTCGCCGCGGTTGGCTATGAGAATCTTGTCGAACATCGAAGCCCCTCCCTGAAAGGACGACGTGTGACGATGGGCGTGACAAAGGGGACGGGGGTGTTTTTCACCTCGGCCAGCCCGACAGGAGCAGTGAGGTGACAAACACCCCCGTCCCCTTTGTCACGCCCATCGTCACGGTTACTGCTCGGCGGGAACGACCGCGAAGGACATGTTGGCCGTGCAGCACAGCTCGCCGTCGACGCGGGCCTCGCCCTCGGCGAAGTGGAACATGCCACGCGAGCGCGTGAGGCGGCAGGTGAGCTCGATGGTGTCGCCGGGGCGCACGGGGCGCTTGAAGCGGACCTTGTCGAGGCTCGTGTACATGGGCACCGCGCCCTCGCTCACCAGCGCGTCGCCAAAGAGCACGCAGCAGTTCTGGGCGAGCATCTCGCACTGGATGACGCCCGGTACCACGGGGTTGCCCGGGAAGTGCCCCTGGACGAAGAACTCGTCGCCGGTGATGGTGACGCGGCCGTGTGCCTCGCCGTCCACCAGCTCCGCCTCGTCGAGAAGCAGCATCGGCTCGCGGTGCGGCAGCAGCTTCTTGAGCTCCTCCTTGTTCATGCGCGCCCTCCCCTAGTAGATCTTCATGAGGCAGCAGCCGTACTCCACGAGGTCGCCGTCCTTCACGCAGATGTCCACGACCTCGCCGTCGACGTCGGCCGTGACCTCGTTCATGACCTTCATGGCCTCGATGACGCAGAGCGTCTCGCCCTTCTTGACCTTGGAGCCCACATGCACGAAGGGCTCGGCGCCGGGCGCGGGGGCGGCGTAGAAGACGCCGACCATCGGGGCGCGCACGGCGGTGGTGTGGGCCATGTCGAGCGCGGCGTCGTCTGCCGGCGCGGCCGCCTCAGCGGGCGCGGGGGCCGGCTCCGGCGCGGGGGTCGGCGCGGCAACTGGCTCGGCGACCGGCGCCACGGGGGCGACGGGTGCGGCCACCATCGGGGCGGCGGCGACGCGCGGGCCGCGCTCGAGCTCGACGGCCGAGCCGTCGGCCTCCTCGAGGCGCACGCGCGAGAGGCCGTGGCCCTCCATGACGGCGGCGATCTCCGCGATCTTGCTTGCGTCCATGCTTACTCCCTCCCCGCGGCGCGCAGGGCGAGCGCCGCATTGTGCCCTCCGAAGCCGAGGTTGGTGCTGAGCGCCCAGGTGAGCGGGCACTCCACGGCCTCGTTGGGCGTGTAGTCGAGGTCGCACTCCGGGTCGGGGGTGCGGTAGTTGATCGTGGGCGGCACGACGCCGTTCTCCAGCGCGAGGGCGCAGGCCATGACCTCGACGGCGCCGGTGGCGCCGATCATGTGACCGGTCATGGACTTGGTGGACGAGACGTGCGCGGCGCGCGCGGCCTCCTCGCCGAGGGCCCGCTTGAAGCCGAGCGTCTCGGAGCTGTCGTTGAGCTTGGTGGAGGTGCCGTGCGCGTTGATGTAGAGGCCCTCCTCGGGCTTCACGCCGCCCTCGGCCACGGCCTGCTCGATGGCGCGGGCGATGCCGCGCGCCTCGGGGTCGGGGCTCGTGACGTGATGCGCGTCGTCGGTGTTGCCGTAGCCCACGACCTCGGCGTAGATGTGCGCGCCGCGCGCGACGGCGTGCTCCCACTCCTCGAGGACCAGCACGCAGGCGCCCTCGCCCATGACGAAGCCGTTGCGGTCGGCGTCAAAGGGGCGGCACGCGGTGGCCGGGTCGGGGTTGGTGGTGAGCGCGCGGCAGCTCGTGAAGCCGGCGATGGAGTCGGGCATGATGGCGGCCTCGGAACCGCCGGCCAGGATCGCGTCGGCGTAGCCGTGCTTGATCGCACGGAACGCCTCGCCCACGGCGTGGGCGGAGGTGGCGCACGCGGTCACGACGGGCAGCGTGGGGCCGTAGGCCTTGTGGCGGATGGCGATGTTGCCCGAGGCCATGTTGGCGATCATCATCGTGATCATGAACGGGGACGCGCGCCGCGGACCGCGCTCGGCGATCGTGTGCACGTTGTTCACGATGGTGTTGATGCCACCGACGCCCGAGCCCACGTAGACGCCCAGGCGGTCGTGGTCGACGGCGTCCTCGGCGTCGAGGCCGGAGTCAGCCATGGCCTCGTCGGACGCGACGAGCGCGTACTGCGCAAAGAGGTCCAGGTGGGCGGCCTCCTGCTTGCCGAGGAGCGCGGCGCCGTCGAAGTCCTTCACCTCGGCGGCCACCTTCACCTTGAAGTCGGTGGTGTCGAAGTGCGTGATGGGACCGATCCCGCACTTCCCGGCGACCATGGCCTCCCAGGTCTCCTTGGCCGTGTTGGCGAGCGGGGTGACGGCGCCGATGCCCGTAATCGCTACCCTGTGTTCCATCTCGTCTCCCAACATGTGGAAAGGGGACAGTCCCTTTTCCACGCTCTCAGATGTGGAAAAGGGACTGTCCCTTTTCCACGAACGTTACATCGCCATGCCGCCGTCGACGCGGATGACCTCGCCGGTCACGTAGGAGGCGGCGTCGCTCACGAGGAAGCGGGCGACGGCGGCAACCTCGTCGGCGCTCGCCAGGCGCCCGAGCGGGATCTGCTGCTCGTAACCGGCGCGCACCTCGTCGGAGAGCACGGCGGTCATGTCCGTCTCCACGAAGCCGGGCGCGATGGCGTTGGCCGTGACACCGCGCGGCGCGAGCTCGCGCGCCACCGACTTGGTGAGACCGATGAGGCCGGCCTTGGAGGCGGCGTAGTTGGCCTGGCCCGCGTTGCCCATGAGACCCACGACCGAGGCCATGTTCACGATGCGGCCCCCGCGCTGGCGCATGAACGAGCGGGTGAGCGCCCGGATGGTGTTGAAGGCACCCTTGAGGTTGACATCGATGACGCGCGAGAAGTCCTCGTCCTTCATGCGGACGAGCAGCCCGTCGCGCGTGACGCCGGCGTTGTTCACGAGCGCCCAGACGTGGCCGAAGTCGGCCAGGACCGCGTCGACCGTAGCCTTGACCTGCTCGGCGTCGGACACGTCGCAACGATAGGCGCGCGCGCAGGCGCCGGCGGCCTCGCAGGCCGCCACGGCCTCGGCGGCCGCGGCCTCGTTGCCCGCGTACACCACGGCCACGTCCATGCCGTCGGCGACGAGCCCCTCCGCAATCGCGCGGCCGATGCCGCGCGAGGCACCGGTGACGAGTGCCACGCGACGGGAGGCGTCGCGCTCGAGCGTGCCGGTCTTCTCGGCCATGCCTACTCCTTCTCCGAAAGGGCGGCGAGAACCGCCTCGAGCTGCTCTACGGTCTCGCACGGCAGGGCGGTGACGTCCTGGAGCGTGCGCTTGACGAGGCCGGTGAGGGTCTTGCCGGGCCCCACCTCGACGAACGTGTCCGCGCCCATCGCCGCCATGGCCTCGAGGGTGCGCACCCACTGCACGGGGTTGGCCACCTGCGAGGAGAGCAGCGAGACGCGCGCGGCCTCGTCGGACGGGTAGGGCTCGGCGGTGCGGTTGGCGAGCACGGGCACGCGCGGCTCGGCGGGGGCGTGGCCCTCGGCGAGATACGCGGCGAGGCCCTTCTCGGCGTCCGCCATGAACGGGCTGTGGAAGGCGCCGGAGACGGCCACCTTCATGGCGCGACCACCGGCCTCCTTGACCAGACCGTCGAGCTTCTCGCACGCCTCGGGCGTGCCGGCCACGACGGTCTGCAGCGGACTGTTGTAGTTGACGGGCCAGCACTGCTCGCCCGCCTCGGCGGCCAGGCGCTCGACCGTGGGGGCGTCGAGCTTCACCACGGCACGCATGGCGCCGGGGTTCTTCTCGCCGGCGTCGGCCATGAGCTCGGCGCGACGGCACACGAGCTCGAAGCCCTGCTCGTCGGCGTAGGCGCCCGCGAAGGTGAGCGCGGCGACCTCGCCGAGCGAGAAGCCCGCCACCACGTCCGGCGTCACGCCGCGCGCCTCGAGGGCGCGGGCGGCCGCGAGGTCCGCGGCGAAGACGCAGGGCTGCGTGTTGATGGTCTGCGCCAGCTCCTCCTTGGTGCCCGAGAGGCACTGCTCGGTGGTGCCGGGGCGCACGGCGTCGGCCGCCTCGAAGACAGCGCGCGCCGCGGGCTCCGCCTCGATGAGGTCGGCGCACATCCCCGGGTGCTGGGCACCCTGACCGGCGAAGAGGAACGCTACCTTACCCATTGCGTGGCTCCCGCCAGGACCTTCTCGGCGCCGTTCACGAGGTCGTCGACGATCTCGAGCGCGCTCTGGCGCTCCTTGACCATGCCGGCGATCTGCCCGCAGAGGAACGAGCCGTGCTCGTAGTCGCCCTCCTTGGCCGCCTTGCGCAGCGCGCCGGTGCCAAAGGCGTTGAGCTCGTCCACCGAGGCGCCCTCGGACTCCATCTTGAAGTAGGCGTTGGAGAACGGGCTCTTGAGCGCGCGCACCGGGTGGCCGGTGGAGCGGCCCGTGGCGCGGGTGGCGATGTCGTTGGCCTTGAGGACGAGGTCCTTGTACTCGTCGGAGACCGTGCACTCGTCGGCCACGAGGAAGCGCGTGCCCACCTGGACGCCCACGGCGCCCAGCATGAGGGCCGCCGCCACGCCGCGCCCGTCGGCGATGCCGCCGGCGGCGATCACGGGGATCTTGACGGCGTCGACGACCTGCGGGACGAGCGCCATCGTGGACGTCTCGCCGATGTGGCCGCCGGACTCGGTGCCCTCGGCCACCACTGCGACGGCGCCGGCGCGGGCCACGAGCTTGGCCATGGCCACGGAGGCGACGACGGGGACGACCTTGATGCCCGCCGCGTTCCAGGCCTTCATGTACTTGGTGGGGTTGCCGGCGCCGGTCACGACCACGGGAACCTGCTCGTCGATGACGACCTGGGCGACCTCGTCCGCGAACGGGCTCATGAGCATGACGTTCACGCCGAAGGGCTTGTCGGTCTTGCTCTTGAGCTCGTGGATCTGGTCGCGCAGCCAGTCGGCGTTGGCGTTCATGGCCGCGATGATGCCGAGGCCGCCGGCCTCGGAGACGGCGGAGGCCAGGCTCGCGTCGGCGATCCAGGCCATGCCGCCCTGGAAGACGGGCTTCTCGATGCCGAGAAGGTCGCAGATGGGAGTGTGCAGCATGGTGCGTCGCCTACTTGTCCAGCAGCTCGTCGACCATCGAGACGAACTCGCCGATGGTCTCGGGGTTGGACTCGGCGTCGATCTCGATGCCGAACTCGTCCTCGCACGCCATGACGGCCTCGACCGTGGCGAGGCTGTCGAGACCGATCTCGGTCAGCTTGGTCTCGGGGGTCAGCTCGGCGGCGTCGTCGAGGCCGGCCTGCTCGCGGACGATGGCGCACACGCGGTCGAAGGTGCTCTGGTCTGCCATGGTTTGGTACTCCTTCTTTCTCCATGCGCCCGGCGGGCGCTCCAATGGACGGTTGGCGGAGGCCGCCGCGCTACCAGCGCAGCAGGCAGGCCCCCACGTCGAGCCCCGCGCCAAAGCCGACGAGCACCACGAGCTGGCCGCTCGTGAGCTCACCGGCGCGGACGAGGCGGTCGAGCGCGAGCGGGATGCAGGCGCTCGAGATGTTGCCGGTCTCGGCGAGGGCACGCGCCACGCGGGCGTCGTCGATGCCGAGACGGGAGACGGCCGACGAGAGGATGCGCTCGTTGGCCTGGTGGAAGACGAAGTGGTCGACGTCGGTCACGGCCACGTGCGCCTCGGCGCAGAGCTCGGTGACCGCGTCGACGATGGCGTTGACGCCGAACTTGAAGACGCGGCGGCCCTCCATGAACAGGTGCTGGGCGGGGCGCTCGGTCTGGTCGTAGGGCGAGGAGCCGGGCACGCCGGGGACGTGCAGGGTCTCCACGGAGGGGTCGGTCGAGAGACGGATCGCGAGCGGGTTGTCCCCGCCGGCCTCGATCACCGCGGCTGCCGCGCCGTCGCCGAAGAGCACGCACGTGGCACGGTCCGTCCAGTCCACGAGGCGGCTGACCTTCTCGGCCGAGACCACCAGGATGCGGCTCGCGCGGCCGCGGGCGATGAAGCCGTCCGCCACGTCGAGCGCAAAGACGAAGCCCGCGCAGGCGGCCGAGACGTCGAAGGCCGGGCACGAGGCGCCGAGAAGCTCCGCGACGGCGCAGGCCTCCGCGGGCATCAGGTGGTCGCCGCTCGTGGTGGAGCAGACGATGAGGTCGAGCTGGTCGGCGTGCACTCCCGCCGCGTCGAGCGCCTGGCGGCTCGCCTCGAGGGCGAGGTCGTCGAGCGTCTCGGTGGTGCAGATGCGGCGGCTGTGGATGCCGGTCCGCGTTGAGATCCACTCGTCCGAGGTGTCGAGGAACTCGGAGAGATCGTCGTTGGTGACCGAGCGGGCCGGCAGCGCCGAGCCCGTGCCCAGAACGCGGAACCCCATCTCGCCTCCTGTCGCGGTCAGACCCATTGTTAACACGTCAACATCTATGTAGGCTAACGAATTGCGCGCCGCGAGGGCGACGGCGCCGTTTGCCGACTCTATTTTGCCACGATGTCTCCATACGCGCCGCGTTCATCGCGCGCTTCTCGCCGTGCGGTCATTAACCCGCAAAATCTGACATCCATAAAACTTAAACGTGGGAATATATGATTATGAAATCATTTTTTGCGGGTTGTTTGGGGCGAGTTTCGTCGGTGGGAACGCGACGCTCGCCTACAATCGTCTTTCCGATGGCGAGAAGGGAGAGCACGTGGACGCGCTGCCGCCACTTGAGCTGCTTGATTGCGTGGGGTCCACCAATGACCGCGCGCTTGCCGCCGCGAGGGCCGACGCCGCGCACGGCTGGGCCGTGGCCGCACGACGGCAGACAGCCGGGCGCGGGCGGCGCGGGCACGCGTGGGTGTCGCCGGAGGGCAACCTGTACCTCTCGGTGGTGCTGCGACCGGACGTGGCATCCGTGCGCCTGGCGGGGCTGGCCGCGGCGTGCGGCGTGGGCGCCGCGCGGGCGCTGCGCGCGGTCGCCCCGACGGGCGACGTGCGGCTCAAGTGGCCCAACGACCTGCTGGCGCGCGGGCGCAAGCTCGCGGGGATCCTCGTGGAGGTCGAGGGCTGCGCGGCGGTCTGTGGGATTGGCGTCAACGTGACGGCCACGCCCGCTGAGCTGGGCGCCATTGGACTGGACGAGCTGGAGGCGCACTCGGGATTCTCGGAGCTCGCGGCAACGCTGCGCGACTCGATCGTGGGCCAGGTGGACGCGTGGGCCGCCGCGGGCGGCGAGCGCCCCCTCGACGGCGTGCTCGACGATTACCTTGCGCTTCTCGCCTGGCACGGCGAGAGGGTCCGCGTGCTCGCCATGGACGGCGCCGAGGTCGCGTGCGGCACGCTCGACGGCGTGGACGTCTGGGGCCGCGCCGTGGTGGACGGCGTCGCCTACGCCTCCGAGCGCGTGTCTCTGCGCCCGGCACGCTGACGGCCCGCGGCCCCTCTCGCCGGCCGGCGGCCCGGCCCTTCTCGCCGCGCCACGTTTAGCCGCCCGATTAACGCGCAGAATCGGACATGCGCGTTAAATTGACCTGCGGATATAGAAAGTTGTGCTTGATTCTGCGCGTTATCGCCCACCGGCGAGAAGGCCGACGGTCGGGCGCCGGGCGGCGGGGCGTCGGCCCCCCGCGTCCCGGGCCGCGCCGACACAAAAAACGGGCGCCGGTCCCGCAGGGGGAACCGGCGCCCGGCTCAGGGTCTGTGACGGTCAGCTACTCGCCGTCGTGCTCCGCCTCCTGGCGGACCACCTGGGAGAGCAGGTCGTCGAGCGAGCCCAGGTCCTCGTTGATGACGTCGGAGGAGCCGGAGTTGGCCGGCTGCTCGCCGCCGATCAGGTCGTCGTCGAAGTGGTGCGTGGACGGCGCGGCGGTGCCGAGCATGATGTCCGCGTCCGCGTCGGGCGAGAAGACCATGTTGAGCAGCTGCGAGAGGTCCTCGTTGTCGGCCTCGTCGTCCTCGGGCTCGAGGATGTAGAGCAGGCCGCGGGCCTCCAGGCCGTCGCGGAGCTCCTCGATGGCCTTGGCGCCGATGCCGTCGATGCGCAGCAGGTCCTCCTCGGTCTTTCCGATGAGGTCGCCCACGGTCTCGATGCCCACCTCGCTGAACTTGTTGGTCCAGCGCTGCGAGACGCCCAGGTCATCGAAGAGGTACAGCTTGGCATCCTCGCTGGAGAGCGTGCGGCCATTCTTGGAGTACACGCCGCCGAAGCCGTAGTCGTCGCCGACCCAGTCGAGCTGCTTGGGGAGCTGCTCCTCGATGCCCTTGAGCTCGTCGGGCGCCCACTCGGGCAGGCTCTTGGCGAGCGGCGAGGTGGGGCCGTCGATCTTGGTGCCGTGGTAGGTGAGCTCCACGTTGTGGTAGGCCGGAAGACCGGTGCCCGCCGGGATCTGCTTGCCCACGATGACGTTGGACTTGAGGTCGAGCAGGTGGTCGACGTCGCCCTCGATGGCAGCCTCGGTGAGGACGCCGGCGGTGCGGATGAACGACGCGCTGGACAGCCAGGAGTCGATGCTCGAGGCCACCTTGAGCGTGCCGAGGATGACCGGCTCCGCCTCGGGCGGGGTGCCGCCGGCCAGGGCCACGTCGCGCACCGTGTCGGCGAAGACGTAGCGGTCCACGTACTGGCCGAGCAGGTACTGGGAGTCGCCCGGGTTGGTCACCTGGACGCGGCGCAGCATCTGGCGCGCGATGACCTCGATGTGCTTGTCGTTGAGGTCGACGCCCTGGGAGGTGTAGACGTCCTTGACCGACTCGACAAAGGTGTGCATCGTCGACTCGATGTCGGTGAGCTTGCGGAGCTTACGGAAGTTGACGAAGCCGCGCGTGATCTGGTCGCCGGCGCGCACCTCCACGTTGTCCTCGATGCCGGGCATGAAGCGCACGGACGCCGGGACGCGCCACTCCTCGATGGTGCGGGTCGGGTCGTCGGTGTCCACGATCCGCAGCAGGTACTCGGCCTGCTCGGGCGTGATGCGCAGCGTGCCGGAGACGGGCGCGAGGTCGGCCTCGCGGCCCAGGATCTTCTCGTTGACGTTGCCGACGACGTCGAACATGCGGGCGACCGTGGGGAGGCCCTGCGTGATGTCGTCGGCGCCCGCGACGCCGCCGGAGTGAATGGTGCGCATCGTGAGCTGGGTGCCCGGCTCGCCGATGGACTGCGCGGCGATGATGCCCACCGCGGTGCCGATGTTGACCGGGCGACGCGTGGAGAGGTCCCAGCCGTAGCACTTCTGGCAGACGCCGTACTTGGACTTGCAGGTGAGCAGCGCGCGGAGCTCGACCTTCTTGAGGCCGTGCTCGACGAGCATCTCGAGGTCCTCCTCGGACTCGATGTAGCCGTCGCGCGCGATGAGCACCTCGCCCGTCTCGGGGTCGCAGATGTCGTTGAGGGCGCAGCGGCCGATGAGATCGGTGTCGACCTTGGTCTCGCCCGGCTTGATGAGCGGGTAGGTGACGCCCTCGTCGGTGCCGCAGTCCTCCTCGCGCACGATGACGTCCTGGGCCACGTCGACCAGACGACGGGTCAGGTAGCCGGAGTCGGAGGTGTGCGAGGCGGTGTCGACGAGGCCCTTGCGCGCGCCGTAGGTGGAGATGAAGTACTCCAGCGGCTCGAGGCCCTCGCGGAAGTTGGCCTTGATCGGCAGGTCGATGGTCTCGCCGGACATGTCGGCCATGAGGCCTCGCATGCCCGCGAGCTGGCGCAGCTGCGTCTTGGAGCCACGGGCGCCGGAGTCGGCCATCATGTAGATGGGGTTGTCCTCGGCGAAGCCCGCGAGCATCTCGTCGCCCAGCAGGTCGGTGCACTCGTTCCAGGCGTTAACGACCTCGGTGTGGCGCTCGGTCTCGGACAGGAAGCCGTCCTCGTAGTACTCGTTGATCTCGTCGACGCGGCTCTGCGCCTCGTCGAGCAGCTGCGGCTTGTCCTCGGGGATCGTGGCGTCCCAGACGGAGACCGTGAGGCCCGCGACCGTGGCGTAGTGGAAGCCCGTCTCCTTGATGGCGTCCAGGATCGGCTCCACCTCGGCGAGCGGGTAGCGGTCGCAGCAGTCGTTGACCAGCGCGCCGATGTCGCTCTTCACCATCTTGTAGTTGATGAAGGGGTAGTCAGCCGGCAGGCACTGGCGGTTGAATATGATGCGACCGATGGTGGTCTCGAAGCGCCCCGTGTGCTCGGTGACGTCGATGTCCTCGGCCTCGCCGCGGGCGTGGAGCACGCGGAAGATCTTGCGGTCGCCGTCGGTGACGTTGGCGTCGGCGGCGGAGACGCGCACGATCACGGGCTGCTGGAGCTCGAGGTCGGGGTTCATGTCGTTGGCGAGAAGGGCGTCGGCGAAGTTGGCGAAGACCGGAGTCTCGTCGGACTTCTCGCCCTGCTCGGTGGTCAGGTAGTACGCGCCGAAGACCATGTCCTGCGACGGGACCGTGAGCACCTTGCCGGAGGCCGGCGAGCGCAGGTTGTTGGAGGACAGCATGAGCACGCGGGCCTCGGTCTGCGCCTGCGTGGACAGCGGCACGTGGACCGACATCTGGTCGCCGTCGAAGTCGGCGTTGAAGGGGGCGCACACCAGCGGGTGCAGGTGGATGGCCTTGCCCTCAACGAGGACCGGCTCGAAGGCCTGGATGGACAGGCGGTGCAGCGTGGGGGCGCGGTTGAGCAGGACCAGGCGATCCTGGATCACCTCGTCGAGAACGTCCCACACGGCCGCCTGCTGGCGGTCGATCGCGCGCTTGGCGCCCTTGATGTTCTCGACCTTGCCGAGCTCCACCAGGCGGCGCATCACGAACGGCTTGAACAGCTCGAGCGCCATCTGCGACGGCAGGCCGCACTGGTGCAGCTTGAGCTTGGGGTCGACGACGATGACCGAGCGGCCGGAGTAGTCGACGCGCTTGCCGAGCAGGTTCTGGCGGAAGCGGCCCTGCTTGCCCTTGAGCATGTCGGAGAGGCTCTTGAGCGCGCGGGAGTTGGCGCCGGTGACGGCGCGGCCGCGGCGGCCGTTGTCGATGAGGGCGTCCACGG
>NZ_CBIFYV010000083.1:0-4316 GCF_966187215.1 Thermophilibacter sp. | reverse complement strand
AACGCGGTGAGCGCGTTGTGGCAAAAGGTGTCCAGGCGAAGCGAGTGCGCCCTGCTCCTCAGGTTCTCGGCGGCCGCCGCCGCCACCAGCTCGCGGCCCGTGCCCCGCCCGCGCGCGTCCGGTGCGACCACGAGCACGTGCAGCACCTGGACCTCGCGGGGTCCGGCGCCCGCGCGCCACGGGGCCTGCGCGTAGTCCGCGTCCTGCTCGCCGTCGAGGACGAAGGCGCCGAGCGCGCGCCCGTCGCCCGAGCGGGCCACGAAGAGGTCGCCCCGCTCGGCCGCCGCGCGCAGCCACGCGCGCGACGGGTGCGCGTCCAGGTCCCAGAGGATGTCGAGCGGCGTGCCGCGCATCGCGTCGATGGACGCGGCGTAGACGGCCTCGACGGCGGGCAGGTCGGCGATGGTGGCGCGGCAGACGGGCATGGTCCTCCGATCGGCGGTGGCGGGGCGCACCCCGGGGCGCGCCCATGACGGCAACGGGGCGCACCCATGGTATCCGAGCCGTCGCCCCTCTCGCCAGCGCGCCCCCGGACCGCGCGTGACCGGCTCATCCACAAGAAAACCGCGTGCGCCCGTTATGTAAAGGAACCGAAACACACCTTGGGTACAGTATCGAAGTCATGATTGCTTGCGGAGTGGTCGTACCTCGTGTTTTCCGCGGGCGAAGGCGCGCCGGGGGGCGCGCACACGCGCACATAAGGGAGGAATGCCATGTCCAGTTCTGTCTCTCGTCGCCAGTTCCTGAGCGTCGCCGGTGGCACCGCCGCCGTCCTCGGCATGGGTCTGGTGGGCTGCAACGGCTCCGACACCAGCGCCAGCACCGGCTCTGACGCGAGCTCCGACGACGCCTCGGACAAGACCTACATCGTCGCCACCGACACCACGTTCGCGCCGTTCGAGTTCACCAACGACGCCAACGAGTTCGTGGGCATCGACGTGGACCTTCTCGCCGCCATCGCCGCCGACCAGGGCTTCAAGTACGACCTGCAGTCGCTCGGCTTCGACGCCGCCGTGGCCGCGCTCGAGGCCGGCCAGGCCGACGCCGTCATCGCCGGCATGTCCATCACCGACGAGCGCAAGGAGAAGTACGACTTCTCCGACCCGTACTACGAGTCCTACGTCTGTGCCGCGGCCAAGGACGGCGGCGACGTCACGAGCCTCGACAACCTGAGCGGCCAGACCGTGGCCTGCAAGACCGGCACCCAGAGCGCCAGCTGGGCCGAGTCCATCAAGGACGAGTACGGCTTCACCATCACCTACTTCGACAGCTCGGACATGATGTACCAGGACGTCCTCACCGGCAACTCCGCCGCCTGCTTCGAGGACTACCCGGTCATGGCCTACGGCGTCGCGCAGGGCAACGGCCTCACGATCATCGGCACCGATGACACCGACTACGCCTCGCCCTACGGCTTCGCCGTGCTCAAGGGCCAGAACGCCGAGCTGATCGAGATGTTCAACGCCGGCCTGAAGAACATCCAGGACAGCGGCGAGTACGACGAGATCGTCGCCAAGTACCTCGAGGCATAGGGTCCCCAAGACCTCTGAAGGAAACGGGGCCGCGCGGCACGGTAGGCGCCGCGTGGCCCCCTGATGGTAGTAAGGACCCCCATGAACGCAAACCTGATCGACACCCTCGTCGCGGCGTGGCCGCTTCTGTGGCAGGGCCTGCAGATGACGGTCTACGTGACCGTCGTGTCGCTGGTGGTGGCCCTGCCGCTCGGCATCGTCACCTGCCTCATGAACCTCTCGAAGTTCCGCGTGCTGCGCGGCATCGCCAAGGTCTACATCTGGATCATCCGCGGCACGCCGATGCTCGTGCAGGGCTTCTACCTCTACTTCGCCGTCCCGCAGCTGCTGCAGGCCACCGTCGCGCCCGACTTCCGCATCGACATCGTGACGGCCTCCATCCTCACGCTGATCCTCAACGCCGGCGCCTACTCCTCCGAGATCTTCCGCGGCGCCATCCAGTCAGTGCCCAAGGGCCAGACCGAGGCCTCGCGCAGCCTGGGCGTGAGCCACGGCAAGACGATGCTCAAGATCGTGCTGCCGCAGGCCGTCCGCATCTGCCTGCCGAGCCTGGTCAACCAGTGCATCATCACGCTCAAGGACTCCACGATCATGTACGCCCTCGGCCTGCCGGAGATCATGAACCAGGCCAAGGTCTACGTGGGCCGCACGATGACGTCGTTCGCCACCTACACGTGGGTCGCGGTCATCTTCCTGGTGATCACCAGCGTGCTGATGGTTCTCTCGACGGTCCTCGAGAAAAGGATGAAGAAGTAGATGGCTGACAACAACGACATCAAGATCCACGTCGCCGGCCTCACCAAGGACTTCGGCGACAACCACGTGCTCAAGGGCATCGACATCGACATCCACGCCGGCGAGGTTGTCTGCGTGATCGGCCCGTCGGGCTCGGGCAAGTCCACGTTCCTGCGCTGCATCAACCGCCTCGAGGAGGCCACCTCCGGCGAGATCCTCATCGACGGCGTCTCGATCACCGACAAGAAGGCCAACGTCGACAAGATCCGCCAGCACGTGGGCATGGTGTTCCAGCAGTTCAACCTCTTCCCGCACTACAGCGTGAAGGAGAACATCATGTACGCGCCGGTGGAGCTCAAGCTCCAGACCAAGGAGCAGGCCGAGGAAACGGCCAAGAAGCTGCTCGCGCGCGTGGGCCTCTCCGAGAAGCTCGACGCCATGCCGCGGTCGCTGTCCGGCGGTCAGCAGCAGCGCGTGGCCATCGCCCGCGCGCTTGCCATGAACCCGGACATCATGCTGTTCGACGAGCCCACCTCCGCGCTCGACCCCGAGATGGTCGGCGAGGTCCTCGACGTCATGCGCGAGCTGGCCGAGCAGGGCATGACGATGGTCATCGTCACGCACGAGATGGGCTTCGCGCGCGAGGTCGCCGACCGCGTGTGCTTCGTCGACGGGGGCGTCATCCAGGAGCAGGGCAAGCCGCTCGACGTGATGACCAACCCACAGAACCCGCGCACCAAGGAGTTCCTCTCCAAGGTGCTCTAGGCGCCCCGGCGGGCGAGAAGGGCGGTCGGTGTGCTCGGGATCGTGGGATACGGTGGCTTCGTCGCCTCGGCGGCGGCGCTGTGCCTCACCCCGGGCATCGACACCGTCTACATCCTCACGCGCACCGTCGCGGGCGGGCGCGCCGAGGGCCTGGCGAGCGCACTCGGCATCAACACGGGCCTCGTGGTGCACACGCTGCTCGTGGCGGCCGGGCTGTCGCTCGTGCTGGCGGCCTCGCCGGTGGCCTTCGGTGCCATCAAGGTGGCCGGCGCGGCGTACCTGGTGGTGATGGGCGCGCGGAGCGTCGTGGGTGCGCTGCGCGGCGATGTGACGTCCTTCTCGGCGCTTGGCGAGAGGGACGGAGACGGAGCCGGTCCCGGCTCGGGCGGCGCGACGCGCGCGGGCACGCTGCGCACGTATGCGCAGGGCGTGCTCACCAACGTGCTCAATCCCAAGATCATCCTGTTCTTCCTGGCGCTGCTGCCGCAGTTCGTGGCGACGCCCAACCCGTACGGGCCGCTGCCGTTTCTGGCGCTCGGCCTCACGTACGTGGCGCTGTCCACGCTGTGGACCGTGGTGATCGTGGCCGTGGCGGCGCCGTTCTCCGGCCTGCTGCGCCGCAGCCCGCGCGCCGGACGCGTGACGGGCGTGGTGAGCGGCTTGGTCTACGTGGCGCTCGGCGCGATGATCTTCCTGACGTGACGCGGAAAAGGGACAGTCCCTTTTCCACGTCAGGCGAGAAGGTCCGCGCGCTCCGGGTTCTTCTCGAACCAGCTGACCGCGTAGGAGCAGGTGGGACGTGCCCTGAACCCGCTTGCCGCGATGGCGCTGGCGGCGCGCGCCAGCAGCTCGCCCGCGACGCCCTGGCCGCGCAGCGACTCGTCCACGAAGGTGTGGTTGATCTCAACGATGGCGGGCTCCACCTGCGGGAACGTCACCTCGGCAAGGACCTGGCCCTCGTCTGAGACCAGACGGACGGCGTCGCGCTCTGCCTCGTAGCCCATGGGTGCTCCTCTCGGTCGCGTGTGTGCTCCATTCTCGCACAGCGGGGGCGCCGCCTTGCCGCGTGTTTTCAGCGGCGCCGCCCGTCCTTCTCGAGCCGTTCCCGTGCGCGCAGATGCACATGCGTCAAGTTGCCGCATGTGCGTTCCCTGGTAGCGAGAAACTCCGCGAAACCCCGGTCCGACCCCGTGCACATAGTCGCGTCACGAAAAGTGGTGTAGGGCCGTCCCCGGGGCCCGCAGCCCCGCCCCGTATCCTACGCCGCCCTCCTCTTCCTGTCGA
>NZ_CBIFYV010000082.1:0-13480 GCF_966187215.1 Thermophilibacter sp. | reverse complement strand
TCTCCGGCCACGGCCTTGGCCCTGTCTCGATGGGGAAGCGCTTCCACGCACTCGGGGGTTCGTTTCGCGTGGGCCGGGGCCCGCGCGGCGGCTGGCATGTGTTCGCGAGCGTGCCGCGCGGCGGCGCGGAGGGGAGGGGCGCATGAGGGTCGTGGTGGTCGACGACGACGCGGTGGTCGTCTCGTCGCTGGCGATCGTGCTCGGCGCGGAGGCCGACATCGAGGTCGTGGGCACGGGCGCCGACGGCGCGGACGCCGTGCGCCTGGCGGCGGAGCTTTCGCCCGACGCGGTCCTTCTCGACATCCAGATGCCGGGCACGGACGGCCTCTCGGCCGCGCGGCAGATCCTGGCCGCGCCGGGTGCGCCGCGCGTGGTCTTTCTCACCACGTTCTCCGACGACGAGTACGTGGTGCGGGCGCTCGCGCTGGGGGCGGCCGGCTATCTCGTCAAGCAGGACGTGCGCGGGGTGGCGCCGGCGCTGCGCGCGGTGTGCGCGGGGAGAAGCGTCCTGGAGGGAGAGGTGCTCGAGGGTCGCGCGGTGGGCGACGCGCGTGCGGGCGCCGGTGACGCCGAGCCCGGCCTCGCGCGGATGTTCCCGCAGCTCACGGAACGCGAGTGCGAGGTCGTGCGCCTCGTGGCCGACGGCCTCGACAACCGCGAGGTGGCCGCGGCGGCCTACATGGGCGAGGGCACGGTCCGCAACCACATCAGTGCGATCCTGGCCAAGCTCGGTCTGCGCAACCGCACCCAGATCGCCGTCGCCTACTGGCGCTCCCTCCGCTAGCGCCGCGGGCCGCGTGCCCCTCTCGCCCTCGCACGCCCTTCTCGTCCGCGTGTCCCTCTCGCCCCGTGCGCCGCTCTTCTCGCCCTGCGAGCCGCCTCTCTCGCCCTTCAAGCCGCCTCTCTCGCCCAACAACCCGCAAAAAATGATTTCATATTCATATAATCGCAGGATTAAGGTTTGTGAAAGTCAGATTATGCGGGTTAATCGGGGAGGACGGGTGCGAGGAGCGAGAAGAGCGGCGTCCGCCGCGCAATGTTTCGCGCGCGTAAGGCAATCGGCGAGCGGCGGCCCCGCGCGCGCCCGCCAGCGCTAACATGGAGACCCGTAGAAGCGGAGCGCCGAAGGCGCAGACTACGGGAAGGTCCCCACATGGCAAAGCACATCTTCGTGACCGGCGGCGTCGTCTCCTCCCTGGGGAAGGGCATCACCGCCGCCTCGCTCGGCCGCCTGCTCAAGGCGCGCGGCTACAAGGTCATGATGCAGAAGGCCGACCCCTACCTCAACGTGGACCCGGGCACCATGAGCCCGTTCCAGCACGGCGAGGTCTTCGTCACCGAGGACGGCTACGAGTCCGACCTCGACCTCGGCCACTACGAGCGCTTCATCGACGAGAACCTCACGCGCAGCTCCAACTTCACGACCGGCGCCATCTACCAGAGCCTCATCAGCCGCGAGCGCGCCGGCGACTTCCTCGGCGGCACCGTGCAGGTGATCCCGCACGTCACCAACGCCATCAAGGAGCGCTTCCGCCGCATCGAGGAGCAGACCGGCGCCGACGTGGTCATCACCGAGCTCGGCGGCACGATCGGCGACATCGAGGGCCAGGCGTTCGTGGAGGCCATCCGCCAGTTCCGCAAGGACAAGGGCCACGACGACTGCTGCCTGATCCACGTGAGCCTGGTGCCCTACATCGCCGCCGCGCACGAGGTCAAGACCAAGCCCACCCAGCACAGCGTCCGCGAGCTGCGCTCGATGGGCATCCAGCCCGACTTCATCGTCTGCCGCTCCGACCACGAGGTCGACGCCGACATCCGCGCCAAGATCGCGAGCTTCTGCGACGTCGAGCCGGACTGCGTCTTCGAGAACTCCGACTGCCCCTCGATCTACGACGTGCCCAAGCACCTCGCCGACCAGGGCTTCGACCTCAAGGTCTGCGAGCGCCTGGGCCTGGACCCGCGCGAGAGCCACATGGAGGGCTGGTACGCCTTCACGAGCGCGATGCACGCGGCCAACGAGAAGGACGACGTCACCAAGATCCGCGTGGTGGGCAAGTACACGCAGCTGCCCGACGCCTACCTCTCGGTCATCGAGGCGCTCCACCACTCCGGCGTGCTCTTCGGCCGCCACGTCGACATCCAGCTCGTGGACGGCGAGGAGCTCAGCGACGACAACGTCGAGCAGGTCCTCGGCGACGCCGACGGCATCCTCGTGCCGGGCGGCTTCGGCCTGCGCGGCATCGAGGGCAAGGTCTGCGCCGCCCGCCGCGCGCGCACCCACAAGGTTCCCTACCTGGGCGTCTGCCTGGGCCTGCAGGTGGCCGTGTGCGAGTTCGCCCGCGACGTCTGCGGCATGGAGGGCGCGAGCTCGGCCGAGTTCGACCCCGAGACGCCCTATCCCGTGATCGACATCATGCCCGACCAGGCCGAGATCACCGACAAGGGCGGCACCATGCGCCTGGGCGCCTACCCGTGCAAGGTCGTCGAGGGCACGCTGGCCGCCGAGGCCTACGGCGAGCCGCTCGTCTACGAGCGCCACCGCCACCGCTACGAGGTCAACAACGCCTACCGCGACCGCCTCACCGAGGCGGGCCTCACGATCTCGGGCCTCTCGCCTGACGAGATGCTCGTCGAGATGGTCGAGCTGCCCGAGGACGTGCACCCGTGGTTCGTGGCCTCCCAGGCCCACCCCGAGTTCAAGAGCCGCCCGGACCGCCCGGCGCCGCTGTTCCGCGAGTTCGTCCGCGCCGCGATCGCGCGCCACGAGGGCTGCGACCGCCACGACGTGCAACCGGTCGACATGGCCGCGTTCGCCTAGGGGCGCGCCCCCGCATGGACCTCGCGCGCGCACGCGACGAGTACCTGCGCTACCTCTCGGTGGAGCGGGGCAGCTCCGCCAACACGATCGACGCCTACGGCCGCGACCTCGCCCGCTACGTGACGTGGCTGGGCGAGCGCGGCGTGCGCGACCCCGACGACGTGACGCTCGAGCTCGTGGAGGAGCACGTGGCCGAGCTCACGCGCTCGGGGCTGGCGTCCTCCTCGGTCGAGCGCGCCGCGTCGGCGATCAAGGGCTTCCACCGCTTCATGCTGAACGACGAGATCTCGACCGCGCTGCCCACGGCCGACCTGCCGCTGCCCGCCAAGCCGGCGCGCCTGCCCGACGTGATCTCGCGCGAGCAGGCCGCGCGCCTGCTCGACCAGCCGTTCCCGGACACGCCCGCGGGGCTGCGCGACCACGCGATCCTGGAGGTCCTCTACGGCTGCGGGCTGCGCGCGAGCGAGCTGTGCGGGCTCGACCTGCGTGCGGTGCTGCTCGACGAGGGGCTCGTGCGCGTCTTCGGCAAGGGGTCCAAGGAGCGCGTGGTGCCGCTTTTGGGCGCGGCGGCCCGGGCGCTGACGGCCTACCTCGAGCGCGGCCGCGGCGCGCTGGCGGGCAGGCGCCCCTCCGACGCGGTCTTCCTCAACGCGCGCGGCGGGCGGCTCTCGCGCCAGTCCGTCCACGCGATCTGCGAGCGGTACGGGCGGGTCGCGGGCATCGAGGGCCTGCACCCGCACACGCTGCGCCACAGCTTCGCCACGCACCTGCTCGAGGGCGGCGCGGACCTGCGCGCCGTGCAGGAGCTTCTCGGCCACGCGTCGGTGGCCACCACCCAGCTCTACACCCACCTGGACCGCAGCCACATCCGCCAGGTCTACCTGGACGCCCACCCGCGCGCCCACGACGCCGAGTAGGGGGCCTCACCGGTCCCGCTCGCGGCGATTCTCCTGCCCATCCGAACGCTTTTGGCTCGATTCCGTTCGGATACGCAGGAGCTTCTCGCGTGGTCCTTGGTATCCGAACGTCTTGGCGGCTCCTTCGCCCGTATCGCCGCGCGTGGCGAGAAGCCCCGCGCCCCACGCTCCTGAGCTGCGGCTTCACCGCGGCGTCACATCTCCGGACAACCCGCTTGTGTCCCGTGCTCGCCACGGACGCTACATCTTGGGCTCCCTCGCGTCGCAGGGACCGCCTGCGCCCAGTTTTCAACCGCAAGGTGCAGCAAAGTGTTTTTTGGTGTCGCAAGGTGGGGCGAATGTTGTAGAGTAGTCACACGCTCCGCTCCGGGGGCGGGTCTCTCGTCTTGGGGGGAGGGTGACATGCTCGCAGGCTCGTATCCGATGTCCGTGGATGCCAAGGCCCGCGTCACCCTGCCCGCCGTCTTTCGCAAGCAGCTTGTGAACGGCGATAACAAGACGATATACCTTCTCCCGCTGAAGGAGTGCGTGAACGGCTTCACCCCTGAGGGTCTCGAGCGATTCATCGACGGCCTCTTCATCGAGAACGGCGAGAACCGCTTCGACTCCCGCAGTCGCAAGGACGTTCAGCTGAAGACGAGGCTCTGGGCGAGCGCCGTCGAGGTTGACATCGACTCCGCGGGGCGCGTGGCGCTCGGCAAGCTCGATGCGGCCAAGGCCGGCACGCGCGAGCGCCTCGGTCTCACGGCCGACGTCACGGTGGTGGGCGCCGGGGACCACTTCGAGGTGTGGAACACCGACGAGTGGAACGCGACGCAGGAGAGCTTCGACGATGAGCTCGACGCGCTCCTCTACCACGACTAGGGGGTGAGGGTCTTGACAGCTGCATATCGGCACGTACCCGTCATGCTCGCCGAGGTTCTGCGCGAGCTCGACCCCCAGCCGGGGGAGACCGTGTGCGACTGCACCCTCGGGGGCGCGGGGCACACGGTGGAGCTCGCGCGGCGGGTGGCCCCCACGGGCCTCTCGATCGGCATCGACCAGGACGACATGGCCCTGGCCGCGGCCTCAGCGCGCCTCGCGCGCGAGGTGCCCCAGGCGAGCACGCTCCTTCTCAAGGGCAACTTCGGCAGCCTCGACGAGCTTCTCCTCGAGGCGGAGGTCCCCGGGGTCGACTGCTTCCTGTTCGACCTCGGCGTCTCCTCGCCGCAGCTTGACATCCCGGAGCGCGGCTTCTCGTACCACGAGGACGCGCCCCTGGACATGCGCATGAACCCGGGCAAAGACACCCTAACCGCAGCGGAGGTCGTGAACACCTACAACGAAGCTGACCTCACCCGGATCCTGCGCGCCTACGGGGACGAGCGCTACGCCGCGCGGATCGCCCGTCGCATCACGGAGGCCCGCTCAAAGGCCCCCATCGAGACGACCCTCCAGCTCGTGGAGGTCATCAAGGCGGCCATTCCCGCGGCGGCGAGAAGGCACGGGGGGCACCCGGCCCGCCGGACGTTCCAGGCCCTGCGCATCGAGGTCAACCACGAGCTCGACGTGCTGGACCGGGGGCTCAGGGCGGCGATTCGCTGGGCCAACCCCGGTGGGAGGATCTGCGTCATCTCCTACCACTCGCTCGAGGACCGCATCGTCAAGCACGTCCTCACCGAGCTCTCGCGGGGCTGCACCTGCCCGCCGGACCTTCCGGTGTGCGTCTGCGGCAACGTGCCGATCGTGGAGGTCAGGACGAGAAGGCCCCTCGTCGCGTCTGACGAGGAGGTCGCGGCCAACCCGAGGTCGCGCAGCGCCCTCATGCGCGTGGCGGTCAGGCTCGACGCCCCGCCCGAGGGCCCACAGATGTCGTAGCCGGCGCAAGCCGTCTATGAGCGAGAGAGAAAACGAGGCACCACCGCACCACACCGCAGCTCAAACGCACCACCACCGCACCAGAAACGTCATATCACAGACACTAAACGTACTCTCAAGGTCGCTCAATCATAACTTGAGACTAGGCATCAAGTAACTCTCAAGTTCCCAGCGTACCTGCCATGGATTGCACATTGGGCCCGTACCATGGGCCATCGAGGCGAGGAAGTCGTCATGAGGTACCAGGGATCAGAGGCCATGAGCATGGGGGCGGCCGAGAGGAGGCGGGAGCGCCTCGAGCGGCAGGAGGCCCCCTCCTTCGAGGTCGTCACCGGCGGCGGCCTCGACGCGCGCGCCCGCGCGGGCGTCTCCCCGGTCTTCGTCGCGCGCCTGCGCGCGGCGCTCGTCGTCTTCGCGGCGCTGCTCGCGCTCGGCATGGCCCGCGTGGCCCTCTCCTCGGCGACCATCTCGCTTCTGAGCTCCAACGCGCAGCTGAGCTCCCAAATCGAGTCGGCCGAGGCCCTCAACGACCAGCTCCGGGTCCAGCGCTCGGTGCTCTCGAGCAACGCCCGCATCAGCCGCATCGCCACCCAGAACTACGGCATGGTCCTCTCCGGCGACTTCGTGACGGTCGACGTGTCCGACCCGGGCGCCGCCGACGACGCCGACGGCGCCTCGACCGACGGCGCGACGACCGCTGATGGGGAAGCTGCGCAGTCCGCCGACGGCACGCAGGCGAGCTCCGACGTGGCGTAGACTTCTGTCCCGTGAGTAGCAGGGACAGACAGAGCCGCACGCGGCGCCGTGGTGCCGAGGCCTCCTATGACGAGGCCTCCCGCGACCGCTACCGCGTCCGCTCGTCGCGGCCGGGCGGCTCGGGCGCCGGCGGCTCCGACAGGGGCCTCGCCGTCACGCGCCGCGTCTTTCTCGCCCTGATGGGGGTCGTGGCGGCCCGGCTGGCGTGGCTGCAGGTGGTGCAGGCCGGCGAGCTCTCGTCCAAGGCGCGCAACCAGACCACCAACGTGGTGACCCTGCACGCCAAGCGCGGCACCATCTACGACCGCAACGGCAACGCGCTCGCGATGAGCGTGGAGTGCCGCACCGTCTACGCCAACCCCAAGGAGGTCAGCGACCCCTCCGGCGTCGCGGACCTGCTCGTGGAGAACCTCGGCGGCGACAAGTCCGCCTACATGGAGCTGCTCACCGAGGACACGACCTTCGTCTACCTGTACCTCAAGGCCGACGCGGACCCCGCCGACAAGCTCGCCTCCGCCCTCGACGAGGCCGACCTCACGGGGATCTACTTCCTCGATGACGTCAAGCGCACCTACCCCTACGGATCCGTGGGCGCCCAGGTCATCGGCTACGTCAACGCGGAGGGCAAGGCGCTCTCGGGGCTCGAGCTGTACTACGACGACATCCTCACCGGCACCGACGGCCAGATGGTCATGGAGTGCGGCCTGTACGGCACGCCCGTGGCCGGGGGCGCCGCCGACGTCACCGAGGCACGGGACGGCACGGACCTGGTGATCGGGCTCGACGTGGACCTCCAGGACGTGTGCGAGCGGGTCATCACCGAGGCGGTGGAGACCTACTCGGCGGGCTCGGGCTCGGTCATGGTCACCGACCCGCGCACCGGCGAGATCCGCGCCGCCTGCTCGACGCCGCTGCCGGACTTCTCCAACATCACCGACAACGCCTCGCTCAACCTCAAGCCCGTCTCGAGCTCCTACGAGCCCGGCTCGGTCTTCAAGGTCCTGACGACCTCGATCGGCATCGACGCGGGGCTGTTCACGCCCGACAGCACCTACACGGTCCCCGCGCGGGTGCTCGTGGGCAACGACTACGTCACCGACTCCGACGGGCGCGACTACACGATGGACATGAGCGTCACCACGATGATGGTGCGCTCATCCAACACGGCGATGGCCCAGCTCGAGCAGGACGTCATCGGCAACGAGACCTTCGCGGCGGGGGTGGAGCGCTACGGGATCGGCCAGCTCACGGGCATCGACTACCCCGGCGAGGTGGCCGGCATCGTGCGCTCGCTCGACGAGTACGACGGCGCCACGGGCGGCTCGATGGCCTTCGGCCAGGCGCTCGCGGTCCCGGCGGTGCAGATCGTGCGCGCCTTCGGTGCCGTGGCCAACGGCGGCGCGCCCACGACCCCGCACTTCCTGGTGTATCGTGACGGCGAGGAGGTCTCGTGGCCGGCGGGTGACGCCGTCGTCTCCGGGCAGACGGCCACCGAGGAGATCGGCATGATGCGCGCCGTCATGCAGGAGGGCTCGGGCAGGCTCGCGCAGGTGGAGGGCTACGACTTCGCGGGCAAGACCGGCACCGGCGAGCAGGCCTCGGAGGAGGGCGGCTACCAGCGGGGCTCCTACGTGTCGTCGCTGTGCGGCTTCGCCAACGCCGACGACCCGCAGGTGCTCGTCTACGCGGCCCTCAACCAGACGCCGTACCTCTCGGGCGAGTCGACCGCGCTGCCCTTCAGGGAGATCGCCGAGCAGGCCGTGACCATACTGGGCGTGAGCCCCGCGACGAGCGCCGCGGGGTCCCCGGACCAGACGCAGAGCTGATCGGAGCCAGACGATGCTTCGCATGACACCAGATGAGATAGCCGCCGCGACCGGCGCCGCGACCGTCCTCGCGGGGACGCGCCCCGTGGAGGGCGAGACGTGCGTCGACTCGCGCGCCGTGACGGAGGGAGGGCTCTTCGTGGCCTTCCCCGGGGAGCGCGCCGACGGCAACCGCTTCCTCGCGGCCGCGGTCCGGGCCGGCGCCGCCTGCGTGGTGGCCACCGCCGAGCCGCCCGCCGAGGCGCTCGAGGCCGCCCGCGAGACGGGCTGCGCGCTGCTGCGCGCCGCCGGTGACGACGGGGAGGAGTTCCTGCTGCGCCTGGCCGGCGCCTGGCGCGCCGCGCACCCCGGCTGGGTGGTCCTCGGCGTGACGGGGTCGGTGGGGAAGACCACCACCAAGGAGCTTCTCGCCGCGGGCGTGGGCTCGCAGCGCCGCTGCCACGCCACGGCGGGCAACCACAACAACCTGATCGGCCTTCCGCTCACGGTGCTCTCGGCGCCCGAGGACAGCGAGGTGCTCGTGCTCGAGCTCGGGATGAACCACCCCGGCGAGATCGCCCGCCTCTCCCGCGCCTGCGCGCCGACGCTGGCCTGCGTGACCAACGTGGGGACGAGCCACATCGGCATCCTGGGCAGCCGCGAGAACATCGCGCGCGCCAAGGCCGAGATCGTGGGCGGCATGCGCGCGCACGGCCCGCTGGCGCCGGTGCTCGCGCTCCCCTCGGCCGACGACTTCACCCCGCTGATCGCCGACGGCTTCGCGCGGCCGGCGGGCGTGGGCGTGACCCTCGTCGGCACGTCCGCGACCGACGACGTGCGGCTCGTCTCGGTCACGCTCGACGAGCTCGGCCGCGCCGAGGCGGAGCTCGCCTGCTCCGACGGCTGGCGCGGGCGCGCCCGCCTGTCCATGCCGGGTCGCGCCGCCGCCTCGGACCTCGCCCTCGCGCTCGCCCTGGTGTGGCGCCTCGGGCTCGACCGCGACGTCGCCCTCGCGGCGATGGCCGGGGCCCGCGGCGCATCGATGCGCCTCGAGGTCCTCGACGCGCCGGGCGGCGCGCGCGTGATCGACGACTCCTACAACGCCGCGCCGGCGTCGATGGCCTCCTCGCTCGACGTGCTCGCGTCGCTGCCGTGCGCGGGCAGGCGCGTGGCGGTGCTCGGCGAGATGGGCGAGCTCGGCGACGAGGCGGCGCGCCTGCACGGCTACGTGGGCGCCTACGCGGCGGCCCGCGCCGACCTGCTCGTGCTCGTGGGCGGCGCGCTCGCCGACGAGATGGCCGAGGCGGCGCGCACGATGGGGCTCTCGGAGGACGCCCTCGAGCGCTTCGCCTCGGTCGAGGACGCCGCGCGGGTGATGGCGCCCGCGCTCGGCGCTGGTGACGTTGTCCTGGTCAAGGCCTCGCGCGCCGCGGGCCTCGACGCGTTCGTGAGAGGTGTGATGGGCCGATGATCGGCAACCCCGCGTACCCCACCTACCAGGTGTTTCTCGCCGTCGGCATCGCCGCTCTGGTGACCGGCCTGGTGATGCCGCTGTTCATCCGGCTCATGCGCCACGAGGGCGTGGGCCAGCAGATCCGCGCCGACGGCCCGCAGCAGCACCTCGTCAAGCAGGGCACGCCCACGATGGGCGGCGTCATCATCCTGCTCGGCGTGGTCGTGACCTGCGCCCTTCTCGCCGACTGGACGCCCGATCTGGTGCTCGCCGTGCTCGCGACGCTCGTCACCGGCTCGCTCGGGCTCCTCGACGACATCGAGAGCGTGGCCCACGGCCGCTCGCTCGGCCTCACGCCCTCGCAGAAGATGGTCGGCCTGATCACGATCTCGGTGGCGTTCTGCCTGGCGGCGGTCAACGTCTGCGACATCGCGCCGGAGGTGCGCTTCCCCGGCGGCTTCGCCATCGACCTCGGCGTGCTGACCACCACCCTCGAGGTGGACGGCGCCACGATCAGCGTGCCGTGGCTCTACGTGGCCTTCGTCTTCCTGCTCATGGCGGGCCTCTCCAACGCCGTCAACCTCACCGACGGCCTGGACGGCCTGGCGGGCGGCTGCACGATGGTCGTGATGCTCGCGATGGCGATGGTGGCCTTCCGCTACGAGGAGATCAACCTCGCGCTCTTCGCCGCGTCGATCGCGGGCGCCTGCGTGGGATTTCTGTGGCACAACTGCTACCCGGCCACGATCTTCATGGGCGACACCGGCTCGCTCGCCCTCGGCGCCGCCTTCGCGTCGCTGGCCGTGCTCACCAAGACCGAGGTCACGTCGCTCATCATGGGCGGCCTGTTCATCTGTGAGGCGCTCTCGGTGATCATCCAGGTGGTGAGCTTCCACTTCACCGGGCGGCGCGTCTTCCTCATGGCGCCCATCCACCACCACTTCGAGAAGAAGGGCTGGAAGGAGAACAAGGTCGTCGTGAGGTTCTGGATCGTGTCGGCGGCCTTCGCGGCCCTCGGCTTCGCGCTCTACTTCCAGCTGGGCTAGGGGATGGCGAGAATGACGGTGACGTCTGGGAACACGTTCGGCGACGTGGCGGTGCTCGGCCTCGGCCGCACCGGCGAGGCGGTCGCGCGCTACCTCGCGGACGGCGGCCGCGCGCGCTCGGTGACGGTGTTCGGCGGCGCGTCCTCGCGCCCGGGCGAGGGCTCCCGCGCGCTCGAGTCCGCGGGCGTGCGCGTGGTCTGCGGGACCGATGAGGTCACGGGCAGCTACGACCTGGCGGTGGCCTCGCCGGGCATCCCGGTGGACTCCGCCTTCTTCCGCTCGGCGGAGGCCGCCTCGGCCGAGGTGATCGGCGAGCCCGAGCTCGCCTGGCGGGAGAGCCCCGAGCGCTGGCTGGTGGTGACCGGCACCAACGGCAAGACCACCACCACCTCGCTCGCCACGCACCTGCTGCGCGCCGCCGGCCTCGCCGCCGAGGCGGTGGGCAACATCGGCGTGGTCTGCACCGGGGCCGTCGCGGGCCGCGAGCCGGGCTCGTGGTTCGTGGCCGAGCTCTCGAGCTTCCAGCTGGCCACCACGAGCCGGCTGCACCCGCGCGCGGCCGCCCTGCTCAACGTCACGCCCGACCACCTGGAGTGGCACCACACCCTGGAGGCCTACGCGGCCGCCAAGGAGCGCGCGTTCGCCAACATGGGCCCCTGCGAGCTCGCCTTGGTCTCGGTGGACGACGACGTCTGCCGCGGCGTGGCCGAGCGCTGCGCCGCGCGCGGGCTGCGCGTGTGCCGGCTCTCCGTGGAGGGCGAGCCGGAGGGTCCCTGCGCCGCGTATCTGCGCGACGGCGTGCTCACGGTGCGCCTCGACGGCGTCGAGCACGCGCTCGCGGGCACGGGGGAGCTGCGCATCAGGGGACTCCACAACGCCCAGAACGCCCTCGCCGCCGCGGCGCTGGCCCTCGAGGCGGGCGCCGGGGACGAGGCGGTGCGCTCGGGCCTCAGGAGCTTCTCGCCGCTCGAGCACCGGATGGAGCCCGCGGGGGAGGTCGGGGGCGTGCGCTTCGTCAACGACTCCAAGGCGACCAACACCGACTCGGTGGAGAAGGCCCTGCTCGCCTTCGAGCCCGGCGGCGTGGTGGTCCTGCTCGGCGGTCACGACAAGATGACCGACCTGACGTCGCTCGCGCGCGCCGTCCGCGCGCGCTGCCGCGTGGCCGTCTGCTACGGGGAGGCCGGCGAGCGCATCGCCGCCGCGCTCGAGTCCGAGCCCTCCGGGCTCGTGGTCGCCCGCGCGCCGCACCTGCGCGAGGCGTTCGACGTCGCGGCCGCCGCGGCGCGTCCCGGCGAGGTCGTGCTGCTCTCGCCCGCGTGCTCGTCGTTCGACGAGTTCGGCGGCATGGCGGAGCGCGGCCGCGCCTTCAAGGCGCTCGTCGCCGAGCGCGCCGGGCGGGGGGCGTGAGCGCCGTGGCCCGCGCGACGACGCGCGCGGCGCGCCCGGAGCGGGACCGCCCCGGGCGCGGGGGGCGCCGCCGCGAGCGGGCGGAAGCGACGCTGTTCGGCGTGCCCGAGCGCTTCATGCGCCCGCGGCTGGTCCTTCTCGCCATCGTGGCGGTGCTCGTGGGGTTCGGCCTGCTCATGGTCTACTCCGCCTCCTCGCCCACGGCGCTCAGCGCCACCGGTGACGCGGCGTACTATCTCAAGCGGCAGGCGCTCTTCGCCGCGGCGGGGGCCGTGATCGCGGCCGTCCTCGCCAAGATCGACTACCACGTCTGGGTACGCCAGATGCTGCTGCCGGTGTGGGTCGCCACGGTGGGGCTGCTCGTGGTCGTGCTGGTGGCGGGCACCGACAACGACATGGGCGCCTCGCGCTGGATCGACCTGGGCTTCTTTGACCTCCAACCCTCCGAGTTCGCCAAGCTCACCGTGGTCTTCACCGCCGCGGCGCTCGCCGAGCGCTACTTCGAGGAGGGGGCCCTCGACTGGGGGAGCTTCGTCAGGCTGCTCATGGTCGGCGTGGGCCTGCCCGTCCTGCTCATCGTCCTGCAGCCCGACAAGGGCACGGTGCTCGTGCTGGGCCTCACGATCGTGGTGATGGGCTACCTCGCCGGCATCCCCCGGGGCGTCCTCGGCGTGGTGCTCGCGCTGGGCGTGGCGGGCTTTTTGGGCCTGTCGCTCGCCTCGAGCTACTCGCGCCAGCGCCTGCTCACGATGCTCAACCCCTGGGCCGACCCGTACCACGACGGCTGGCAGCTCATCCAGGGCTTCTACGCGTTCGGGTCGGGAGGGCTCTTCGGCGTGGGGCTCGGGATGTCGCGCGAGAAGTACAGCTACCTGCCCATGGCGCACAACGACTTCATCTTCGCCGTGATCGGCGAGGAGTTCGGCCTGGTGGGGACCATCGGGCTTCTGGCGGGGTTCGCGGTGTTCCTGTGGGCGGGCCTCCGGATCGCCCGCTACGCGCCCGATTTGGCCGGGCGCCTGGTGGCCGCCGGCTGCACGAGCCTGGTGGTCGTGCAGCTGCTGCTCAACGTCAGCGGCGTGCTCGGCATCTTCCCCATGTCGGGCAAGCCGATCCCGTTCGTCTCGTACGGCGGCTCCTCGATCATCGCGAGCCTGATGCTCGTGGGGATGGTGGCGTCGGTGTCGATCCACTCGCGCCTGCCCGAGACGGCCTCCGACCGCGCGCGCCGCAGCTGGCGCGTGGAGGGGGCGGACGGCGGGGCGCCGGGCGGGCCCGGCGGACGACCGGGGCTCTCCTTCGTGGGGGAGCCGGAGCCGAGAAGCGCGCGGGCCGGCGCCGCGGGCCGGGCCGCCGGGGCCGGTGCGAGCGGGCCGACGCCGCTGACCGTGATGGACGGCGGCGCCCGCGCGGGCCGC
>NZ_CBIFYV010000081.1:0-11958 GCF_966187215.1 Thermophilibacter sp. | reverse complement strand
CCCCGCGCGGAGAGGAAGCGCGCGATTTTCGGGAAGTCGTTCCTGCCGGGGGGGCGGCGTCGCGAGGCCAGCGCGAACGCGCGCTCGCGCTCGTCGCCGGGGTCGCAGAACTCCTCGGGCCAGCCCTCGACGTCGGCGGGCTCCACCCCGCGGCGCCTGAGCTCTCGCTCGATGCGCAGCCTCCCCCAGCCCGCGAGCACCTTGGAGCGGGCGAAGGCCGCGCCGTAGCGCGCGTCGTCCACGATGCCGGTCTCACGGGCGCGCCCGACGATCTCATCCACGGCGGCGGAGGGATAGCCGTCGCGCGCGAGGCGCTCGGAGAGCTCGCGGGCGGAGTAGTCGCGCCTGCCCACGAGGTCCTCCATGCGGGCGTGCGCGCGATCGCGCTGCAGGGAGCCCACGCGGTGCAGGAGCTCGGCGCGACAGGAGGGGTCCCACCCCTCGTCCCGGAGCCGCGCGAGCGCGCGCCCCACGGCCACGGGCAGGTCGCGGCGCTCCTCGCCGCGATCGTCCGCGGAGACAATGAGGGTGGCGCGCCGGGTCGCGCCGCCGCGAGCCGGCAGCTCGACGTCCCAGTCGAGGGCGGTCCGGCCCACGCCTACTCGCTGCCCTCGTCCGGCACCCCGACGACCTCGCCGACGCGCTCGTCACCGAGCTCGAGGCCGCAGGCCACGCGGACCTTGTGGTCGATCTCGTCGCGCAGCTCGGGGTTAGCGGCGAGGAACGCCTTGGCGGCCTCGCGGCCCTGCCCGAGGCGCTCGCCCTCGTAGGTGTACCAGGCGCCCGACTTGTTGACGACGTCATAGTCGACCGCCATGTCGAGAATCGAGCCCTCCTTGGAGATGCCCTGGCCGTACATGATGTCGAACTCGGCCTGGCGGAAGGGCGGGGCCACCTTGTTCTTGACGACCTTGACGCGCACGCGGTTGCCCACGGCCTCGCCGTCCACCTTGATGGAGTCGATGCGGCGGATGTCCATGCGCACCGAGGCGAAGAACTTGAGCGCCCGCCCGCCCGGCGTGGTCTCGGGGTTGCCGAACATGACGCCGATCTTCTCGCGCAGCTGGTTGATGAAGATGCAGGTGGTGTTTGACTTGGAGAGCGAGCCGGCGAGCTTGCGCAGCGCCTGGCTCATGAGGCGCGCCTGGAGGCCCACCGTGGAGTCGCCGATCTCGCCCTCGATCTCGGCACGGGGCGTGAGGGCCGCCACCGAGTCCACGACCACGACGTCGATCGCGCCGGAGCGCACGAGCATGTCGCAGATCTCGAGCGCCTGCTCGCCGGTGTCGGGCTGGGAGATGAGGACCTCGTCGATGTCCACGCCGATGCGCGCGGCGTAGCCCGGGTCGAGCGCGTGCTCGGCGTCGATGAAGGCGACGACGCCGCCCATGGCCTGGGCCTCGGCCAGGATCTCGAGCGAGAGCGTGGTCTTGCCAGACGACTCGGGGCCGTAGATCTCAACGATGCGGCCGCGCGGGACGCCGCCGATGCCGAGCGCCGCGTCGAGCGCGAGCGAGCCGGTGGGGATTGCCTCGACCTCGAAGGCGGGGTTGTCATCCCCGAACTTCATGATGGCGCCCTTGCCGAACTTCTTCTCGATCTCGTCCGTGGTGGCCTTGAGGACCTTGTCGCGCTCCTCGCCGGTGGTCCGCGGGTGGATCTCCTTGGTGGCTCCCTTGCTCCTGGCCATGCTCGCTCCCTCGTCTCGGTGTCAGGTGGATGGTATACGAACAACCGTTCTGGGTCAAGCGGAACGACCCCAGCGTAGCGCGGGCCGCTGACACGGGGCTTGCGGGTGGCGAGCCGGTGCCTGACGGCAGGCTGCGCGACGGGCGTCGCGCGGCCCCGCCCGCGCAGCTCGCGGCCGGGGTCCTCCACTCGTCAGAGGGCGGCGGCGCTCAGGCGGCGCCCGAGGCCTCCACGACGCCTTCACGAAGCAGCGCGAGCGCGCGGAGCACGGCGCCGCGGCGCACCTCGTCGCGCGACCCGTCGAAGGTCTCGAGGGCGGTCGTGGTCCCCGCCGACGTGGCCAGGCCGAACCACACCGTCCCCACGGGCTTGCCGGGCTCGGCGCCGCCGGGGCCGGCGATGCCGGTCACCGAGACCGCGACGTCGCAGCCGAGCACGCGCCGGGCGCCCTCGGCCATCTGGGCCGCGCACGCGCTCGAGACCGCGCCCACGCCGGGCGCGTCGAGCACCTCGTCGGAGACGCCCAGCACAGAGCGCTTGACCGCTATCGCATAGCTGACCACGCCGCCGCGCACGACCGCCGAGGAGCCGGGCACGGCCGTGAGCGCGCCCGAGACGAGCCCGCCCGTGCACGACTCGGCGCACCCGAGCGTCACCCCGGCGCCCCCCGCCCGGCTGACGACGTCGGCGGCGGCGCGGGCCACCTCGTCGGGAACCATCCTCTCCCCCATCGGCTACCTCCCGAAGACCACGTGACGGGCGGACCAGAAGTACTGGGCGCCCGAGACGACCGTGAGCACCACGGCGGCCACCATGAGCGCCCACGAGACGAGCGCGAGGGCCTCCCCGGCCTGCGCGAGACCCAGGGCGAGCGCGGCCGCGGCGAGGTAGTAGCTGCACAGCGACACCATCGTGACCGCGGTCTTGGCCTTGCCGAGCGCGTCGGCGGCGATGACCTCGCCCTGGGCGCCCGCGACCATGCGCAGGGCGCTCACCAGAAACTCCCGCAGCAGGATGACGAAGACGACCCACACCGAGACCGACCCCTGCTCGAGCAGGAGCAGCAGCGCGGAGAAGACGAGCAGCTTGTCGGCGATGGGGTCGAGGAACTTGCCGAAGTCGGTGACCTCGCCGCGCGAGCGCGCCAGGTAGCCGTCGACCTTGTCGGTGAGCGACAGCGCCAGGTACAGCGCGAAGGCGGCGACGCTCAGGACCGGGTCGCCCGTACCGAAGCCCCGCGCGCCGGCCTCGCCGCGCGCGTCGATGGCCACGACCATGAAGACCGGGATGAGCGCGATCCTCACGCAGGTCACGATGTTGGCGGGCGTCCAGACGCCCGGGGCGGAGCCCCGCTCGCTCATGCTTCCTCCCCCACCAGCTCGCCGACGAGCTCGTAGCAGAACGAGTCCACGAGGTCGACCGTCACCACGTCCCCCACGGCGGCCTCGCCGCTCGCGATGTGGACCGCGCCGTCGGAGTCGGGGGCCTGGAACCAGGCGTGCCCTATGAGCTCGGGGCCCTCGTCGCCCTCCTCGACGCCGTCCACGATCACGCGCACCCGCTCGCCCACGTGCGCCGCCGTGGCCGCGAAGCCCAGCTGCTCGGTGAGGTCCACGAGCCGCTGCGTGCGCTCGAGCTTGACGTCGTCGGGGACCTGGTCGGCCATGCGCGCCGCCGCGGTGCCCTCCTCGGGCGAGTAGGCGAACACCGAGCAGTAGTCGAAGCCCTCCTCGGCGATGAAGTCGAGAAGCTCCTGGGCCTCCTCGTCCGTCTCGCCGGGGAAGCCCGCCATGCCCGTGGTGCGCAGCACCATGCCCGGGATCTCGGCGCGCAGGCGCGCGAAGAGCGCGCGGAGCTCGTCGGCCGAGCCGGAGCGACCCATCGCCCTGAGCACGCGCGCGGAGCAGTGCTGGATGGGGATGTCGATGTAGGGCAGCACCTCGGGCGTGTCGCGAATGGCGGCCACCAGCTCGTCGGTCATGCCCTCGGGCTGGAGGTAGAGCACGCGCACCCAGCCGCGGTATGGGCGCACGACCTCGGCGACGCGCCCCAGAAGCGTCGCGAGGGACTGCCCGTCACCCAGGTCGGACCCCCACACGCCGGTGTCCTGGCCGATGAGCACCACCTCGCGGACGCCGCCCTCCATGAGCGCGGCCACCTCGGCGCAGACCTCGTCGGCGCCGCGGGAGTGGTAGCGGCCCCGGATGTAGGGGATCGCGCAGAAGGTGCAGAAGCGGTCGCAGCCCTCGGAGATCTTCACGAAGGCGCTCGCGCCCTCCACGGTGCGCAGCGCCCCCGGCTCGGCGGGCGGCTCCGGCGCGGAACCGGAGATGCCCAGAACGTCGCGGACGACCCCCACGATGCCGTCCTCCTCCTCGGCCCGCACGAAGGCGGCGACCTCGGGGAGCTCGGCGGCGAGCGCGTCGCCGTAGCGCGACGGCACGCACCCGCACATCACGATCGGGCACGCGCGCACGCCCTCCGCACGCTCCTCGGCGAGCGTCAGCGTGGCCTCCACCGACTCCTCGGTGGCGGCGGCGAGAAACGAGCACGTGTTGATCAGCGCCACGTCGGCCTCCGCGGCGTCGCCGGTCTCCTCGAGGCCGGCGGCCAGCAGCAGGGCGCGCATGCGGTCGGAGTCGACCTCGTTCTTCGCGCAGCCCAGCGTCACGAGCAGGAAGCGCGGCGCGGTCTCGCTAGCGGTAGTTGACGAACTGCAGGGGCTGCCCATAGTCACGCTCCTTGAGTGACGCGATGACGGACTGGAGGGTGTCGCGCGAGGCCGAGCTCACGCGGAGCTTGTCCCCCTCGACGGTGGCCTTGGCCTTGAGCTTGAGGTCGCGGACGTCCTTGGCGATGCGCTTGGCGGTGTCCTGGTCGATGCCCTGCACGACCGCGCCGGTCTGGCGCACCGTCGTGCCGCCGGCGGCCACCGGGTCGGACCAGCGGACCGCGGCGAGGTCGATGCCCCGGCGGGTGAGCTTGCTGCCGAGCACGTCGCGGACCTGCCCGGCCACGAACTCGCTCGGCGCGTCGATCCGGATCGTCCCCTCCTTCTTGGAGAGCGCGAGCGCCGCGCCCGTCCCCTTGAGGTCGTAGCGCTGCGCGATCTCGCGCGAGGCCTGCTGACACGCGTTGTCGACCTCCTGCATGTCGACGACGGACACGACGTCGAAGCTGGACTCCTTGGCCATGTCTCCTCCCTTCCCGCCCCGTGGCCCGGGGCCTCCTGATCGTGCTACGTGGTCGCCTGGCCGGCGTCCGCCTGCGCGCCGTCCTCGGCGTCGTCGGGCAGCGGGGTGCCCGCGATGGTGACCGCGCCGAGCCCGCCGGCCCGCGACGACAGCGCGACCTTCTCGCCGTTGTTGGTGACGGTCACGGCGTCGGGGTTGGCCACCTGGATCGTGATCGAGTCGCGCACGGTGTAGCTCGCGCTCCAGGGACCGGTCACGCTGTCGGCAACCTCGCTCGTGCCGTCGCAGGTTATCTCGACCCACGAGACCTGCCCCTCGGCCACGGAGACCTCGACCACGGTCTCGGTGGGCTCCTCGTCGGCGCCGTCGTCACCGGTCTCGCCCGCGGCGGCCCCGGACTTGCCACCCTTCTCCGCCTCGCCGTCCGTGGTTCCCCCGTCGTCGGTCGCGGGCTCGTCCTCCCCCTCGTCGGAGGAGCCCTCCCCCTGTGACGACGAGGACCCGTCGGAGGAGCCCGAGGCGTCGGTCGTGTCGACGGGGACCACGGTCACGGGACCGGTGGGCTGGTTGCGCGCGTCCACGCAGGAGCGCACCGAGAACACGAGGATCAGCGTCAGGACGATCGCGAGCAGCGCGACGAGGGCGAGAAGCGCCCGGCGCGGGTCCGACAGGAACCGCGAGAGCGCCCCGCCCCGCGCCGACCCGCCCCGTCGCGAAGGCGCCGTACCCCGCCCGCCCGGGGCCCGGCGGCGGACGCGCGGGCGCTCGACCGGCGCGATGTTGCGGGACGAGCGGCGGCCCGAGAGGGTCGAGGCGGGGGCATAGGGGTTGGCGCGGTCGTCGTAGCGCATGTCATCGGTGAACTCGCCGGCCCGCACGCGGCGCGTGCTCACGTCGTCGCGCAGGTACAGCCGGCCCGACGAGATCCCGCCCCGCGCGTCGTCGCGGCGGCGGGTGACGTGCTGCTGCCCCTCGCTGATCAGACGGCTCGCCTGGTCGTCGTCGCGCCGGCGCGCGGCGGTCCGGCGCCGCGACGACGACGGGGCCGTCCGCTGGCGCGCCCCGGGCGCGTTGTAGGGCCGCTCGCGCGCGACGGCGGCGTCGTCACGGGCGCCCCAGGAGGACGTCGCCGAGCGGGTGCCGGGGACGGGCTCGCCGGTCCCCACGAGCGGGACTGAGCGGCGCGGGCGCGCGGGCGCGGTGGTGGCGAAGTCGCCCATGTCGCCGGCCGGGCCGCCCGACGTGGGCAGGAGCGGCCGGTACTCGACGTAGGCCTTCGGCCGCGACCCCTCCTCGTTGACCATGTCGTAGCCGCGCATGCCCCGTCCGGCCTGCGTCTGTCGCGTGCGGCGGCGCAGCTCGTGCGAGGTCGTGCCGTGGCGGTACTCGTAGACCTCCTCCTGGAAGAGGTCGGTCAGCTCGCGTGCGTTGAGACCGAGGTAGCGGGCATAGCTCGAGAGCATGCCCTGGGCGTAGCCGCTCTGGGGCATGTGGTCGAAGTCGCCCTCCTCGAAGGCGACGAGCACGTCCTCGCGCAGCCTGAGCGTGCGCGAGGCCTGGGCGATGCTGAGGCCCAGCTCGCGGCGGCGCGCCACGAGGATCTCGCTGAAGCGTGGAACGGCCATGTCACTCGACCTCCCGCCAGGCCGCCTCGGCGGCCCTCAGCTCCTCGAGCCCGTCCTGGTCGAGGAGCACCTCGCGCGGCTTGGAGCCGTTCGCGGGGCCCACCACGCCCTTGGCCTCGAGCATGTCCATGATGCGCCCGGCGCGCGCGTAGCCGACCGAGAGCGCGCGCTGCAGCCCGGAGGTCGACCCGAGCTGGGAGTCGACGACGATGCGCGCCGCCTCCCACACGAGCGGGTCGTCGTCCTTGGCCGCGCCCGGCTCGGCGCCGCCCGGCGTGTTGGGCACCACGGCGGTGAGGATGTCCTCGTGGTAGTCGGCCGCCACCTGGGTCCGCACGAACTCCACGGTCTTCTCGATCTCCTCGTCGGAGACCCAGCACCCCTGCGCGCGCCGGGGCTTCTTGCCGCGCAGCTTGATGAGCATGTCGCCGCGGCCCAGGAGCTGCTCGGCGCCCTTCTGGTCGAGGATGATGCGCGAGTTGATGGAGTTGTCGACCGACAGCGCCACGCGGTTGTCGATGTTGGCGCGGATGAGGCCCGTCACGACGTCGGCCGAGGGGCGCTGCGTGGCCACGATCAGGTGGATGCCCGCGGCGCGGCCGAGCTGGGCGATGCGCACGATCGAGGACTCCACGTCCTTGCCGGCCACCATCATGAGGTCGGCGAGCTCGTCGATCACGATGACGAAGTAGGGCATGTGCTTGGGCGGGTTCTCGAGCTCCGCGTACTTGTCGCCGTCGACGTTCCTGTTGAAGGTCTTGATGTCGCGCACCTTGTAGTGCTCGAACACCTTGAGGCGGCGCTCCATCTCGGTCACGGCCCACTGCAGGGCGCTGGCCGCCTGGCGCGGCTCGGTGACCACCGGCACGTAGAGGTGCGGCAGGCCCGCGTAGCCGGTGAACTCCACGCGCTTGGGGTCGACCATGATGAGGCGCACCTGCTCGGGCGTGGCGCGCATGAGCATGGACATGATGATGGCGTTGAGCAGCACCGACTTGCCCGAGCCGGTGGTGCCGGCCACGAGCAGGTGCGGGAGCCCCGCCAGGTCCACCACGATGGGGCGGCCCTCGGAGTCGCGGCCGAAGGCGCAGTCGAGCGGGCCGCCCGTGGCGTAGGGCAGCACGTCGGAGAGGAAGACCGGTTGGGGCTTCTCGTTGGGGATCTCGATGCCCACGAGCGAGGTGCCGGGAATCGGCGCGAAGATGCGCACCGACTTGGCGGCGAGCGACAGCGCGATGTCGTCCTCGAGGTTGACGATCTTGCTCACGCGCTCGCCCTCGCCCATCGAGATCTTGAACGTGGTGACCGAGGGACCCGCGATCCAGCCCTCCACGCGCGAGCTGAGCCCGAACTCCTCGAGCGTGCCCTGGAGCTTCTCGGCGGTGGCGGAGAGCTCGGCGTCGCCCGCGTAGGCGTCGCCGGCCGAGGGGTTCTCGCGCAGGATGGAGAGCGGCGGCAGCTGGTAGGACTCGTCGCCGTCGCCGGGGCGCACGGGCCTCTCGGGCGGGCGCTGGGCCGCGGCGAGAAACTCGGGCACCGCAGGGGTCCCCGAGGCGTCCGGCTTCGGGGCGTCAACGTCCCGCTCGTCGCGCCTCTTGCGCGCGCCCCTCCCCCGCTTGGGGAGCAGCTCGGTGGCCCCCTCCTCGGCCGGGGCGGGGGCGTCGGCGGCGTCGGGGTCGAGGAGGACGGCGCCGCCCGCGGGCGCGCCGCGGCGCAGGACGCTCGTCTTCCGGTTCCCGATGAACGTCGTGGCGCTCGCGGAGCCCTCGTCGAACAGCGACGCCCCGGCGGCCGGGGCCTCCTGGTCGGCCACCTCGTCGATGACGCGCTGCTCGCGGCGCTCGCGCGCGCGGGTCTCGTGCGCCTCGGCCGCCTCGGCGATGCGGCCGCGGGCGCGCTCGACGGCCCCCGAGATCGAGAAGCCGCAGACCACAACGCCGGCGAGCGCGACGCCCACGAGCACCACGTTGCCCACGACGGTGCCCACGAGCTCGAGCAGCGCCCAGGCGATCGCCCCGCCCACGTAGCCTCCCGCGGCCCGCGCCGCGGCGGGGACGAAGACGGCCTGGGGGTCCGATGCGGCCCCGGGCAGGTTGAGCGAGACCGCGGCGAGGACGGCGAGCACCACGAGGGTCAGCCCGCCGGCGACGCGCGTCGGGAGCCCCTGGTCGGCTCGGACGAAGAACGTCAGGGCGAAGGCGAGCAGGGCCACCGGCACGAGTGGAGCGGCCACGCCGAAGGCGAGCGCGAGGAAGTCACGCACGGCGCTCGTCACCACGGCGGTGGTGGGCACGATGATGGAGGCGAGCAGCGCCACGGCCACCACCGCCAGCGCAATGCCGACGATGTCCCCGCGAACGGTGCCGACGAGGGTCGCCCGCGCGACGCGGCCGCGCCCGGACGAGCCGCGCGCGCCGCCCCCCTTCTTCTTTGCTGCGTTTGAGGTGCGTTTTGCGGGCATGCTGGCTAGACCTCCATGACGACCGGTATGACCATCGGTCGCGTGTGCGTCCTGTTCCAGAGCTGGTTGGAGAGGGCGTTGCGCACGCCGCGGCGTAGCGCGTCGATGCTGGCGTCGCCCGAGGCGGCGATCTTGGAGACCTGGGCGCGCACGGCCTCCTGGGCCTCGGTGAGCACCTGGTCGTCGGACGCGGCGGCGAGGCCGCGGCCCGACACCTCCACGGCGCTCACCGCGCCGCGGCGGCGCGAGACCACGACGGTGCAGCAGACCACGCCGTCGGCGCCGAGCTTCTGGCGGTCGCGCAGGACCACGGGGTCGGCCTCGGTGACGTTGCCGCCGTCGACGTAGACCACGCCCGACTCCACGCCGCGGCCGCGGCGGACCTTGTGGCGCACCATCTCGAGCGCGTCGCCGTTGTCGAGCACGAAGATCCGGCTCCTGGGCACGCCCATCTGCTGGGCGAGCTCGGCGTGGGCGCGCAGGTGCTGGGCCTCGCCGTGGACGGGCATGAACGCGCGCGGCTTGGCCATGGCGAGCATGAGCTTGAGCTCCTCCTGGCTCGCGTGGCCCGAGACGTGCACGGTGCCCTTGGACTTGTCGTAGATCTCGCAGCCGATCTTGGAGAGTGCGTTGATGATCGACTGGACGCTCTTCTCGTTGCCCGGGATCGGCGTGGCCGAGATGATCACGGTGTCGTTCTCGTGGATCGAGAGCGACTTGTGCTCGCCGGTGGCCATGCGCGCGAGCGCCGAGAGCGGCTCGCCCTGGCTGCCGGTGCACAGCACCACGATCTTCTCGTCGGGCAGGCGGTCGACGTCGTAGGCGTCGATGATGTTCTCGTCGGCGATCTTGAGGTAGCCGAGCTCACGGGCGACCTTGGTGTTGGTGACCATCGAGCGGCCCGTGACCACGACCTTGCGGCCCACGGCCACGCTCGCGTCGCAGATCTGCTGGAGGCGGTGGATGTGGCTCGAGAACGCCGCCACGAAGACGCGGCCGCGGGCGTTCTTGATGACGTGGCGCAGGTCGCGGCCCACGGCGGCCTCCGACGGCGTGAAGCCGGGGCGCGTCGCGTTGGTGGAGTCGGACAGCAGCAGGTCCACGCCCTGGCCGCCGAACTTGTTGATGGCCTGGAAGTTGGGGCGCCTGCCGTCGATGGGGGTCTGGTCGAACTTGAAGTCGCCGGTGTGCATGACGGTGCCGGCCGGCGTGGAGACGAAGATGCCGAACGCGGCCGGGATCGAGTGCGTCATGGCGAAGAACGTGATGGTGAACGCCCCGAGCGTGATGGTGGAGCCGTCGCTCACCTCGCGCGTCTTGGGGTTCTTGATGCGGTGCTCCTCGAACTTGCCCTGGATGATGCCGAGTGTGAGCTTGCTCGAGTAGATGGGCACCTTGCGCGTGAGGTCCTGCAGCAGGTACGGCAGGGCGCCGGTGTGGTCCTCGTGGCCGTGCGTGATGATGATGCCGCGCAGCTTCTGCTCGTTCTCGAGGACGTAGGTGTAGTCGGGCAGGATGAGGTCGATGCCGGGCTGGCCCTCGTCGGGGAACATCAGGCCAGCGTCGACCAGGACCATGTCGTCCCCGTACTCGAGGACCGTCATGTTCTTGCCGATGCCGTCCAAGCCCCCCAGCGGGATGATCTTGAGCGCGATGTCTTTCTTGGGCATTCCTGGGTGGTTCCTTTCGGGATGAGTGCGATCAGGTCTATCAGACGGCCGTGCGGCCGCGTCAATTCGCATGCTCATCGATTGTAGTCGAGAAGCGCGCGCCGCTGACCGGTTCCACGAGCCTTTCACGCGCGGGCGCGGGCAGAAGTCCTTGCCAAACGAACGGTTTCGACCCCCAGAGCGTTCGGATTGACGGGAGCTTCTCACGTGCTCCCGACCAAACGAACGCTCCCGCAAAAAAACCGACAGCCGACGTTGGCACGCATGAAGCGGCCCGGGTGTTCCGCAGAGAAGTTCCGCTCTGGCGCACTTCTCGGAGGAACACCCGGGCCGCTCAGGTCAGGCGTACCGGGCGCCTAGGCCCCGTGGTGGCGGCGCGGCTGGCGGCGCTCGCCGCCGTTGCCGCCCTCGCCCGCGCCCTTGTCGCCGGGGCGACGGCGCGGCCCGCGGTGCTCGCGGCGCGGGCGGTCCTTCTCGCCGCCGTTGCCGTGGCCGTGGGAGCCGGCCGGGGCCTCGGGCTTGTCGATGCGGTCGAGGCTGATCTTGCCCTTCTCGTCGACCTCGAGGACGCGGACCTTGACCTCGTCGCCGATGTTGAGGACGTCCTCGACCTTGTCCACGCGGCCCTGCGCCACGCGGGAGATGTGCAGCAGGCCGTCCTTGCCGGGCAGAAGCTCGACGAAGGCGCCGAAGGGCTGGATGCCCACCACGCGGCCGGTGTACTCCTCGCCGACCTCGGGCACCTTGACGATGGCCCTGATGCGCTCGGCCGCGGCCTCGCCCGCGCCGCCGACGCCCGCGATGAAGACGGTGCCGTCCTCCTGGATGTCGATCGTGGCGCCGGTGTCCTCCTGGATGCCGCGAATGACCTTGCCGCCGGAGCCGATGACGTCGCGGATCTTGTCCGTGGGGATCTGGAGGCTGATGATTTGCGGCGCGCTCTCCTTGGTCTTCTCGCGCACGCCCGGCACGGCGTCGAGCATGGCGTCGAGGATGAACATGCGGCCGTCGTGTGCCTGCATGAGGGCGGAGCGCAGGATCTCGGGCGTGAGGCCGGTGGCCTTGTTGTCCATCTGCATGGCCGTGATGCCCTTGGTGGTGCCGGTGACCTTGAAGTCCATGTCGCCGAGGAAGTCCTCGATGCCCTGGATGTCGGAGAGGATGACCACGTCGTCGCCCTCATTGATGAGGCCCATGGCGATGCCGGAGACCGGCGCATTGATGGGCACGCCGGCGTCCATGAGGGCCAGCGTGGACCCGCAGGTGGAGGCCATGGACGAGGAGTCGTTGGACTCCAGCACCTCGGACACCACGCGGAT